>JAEWWD010000087.1 GCA_023396535.1 Bacillota bacterium | reverse complement strand
AAGATACGCCTTGCGGACAGGGAACATAAATCCGTATTCGAGATAGACGATCGCGGGTACGTACTGCCCATCCGCGAGTATGGTATGAAAGCGGGCATGAAGCTTGAGACATTCCTCAGGCAGTTATAATCGGCGAATATTACATTCGGGTAAAGCGGTAATCTGCCGCCCGTATGCATAAAGGAGGCTTTCATGAAGAAACGGTTTGTCTGTATGCTGCTGTGTCTGTTCCTGCTTTTCGGGGCTTTTCCCACAGCTTCGCTGGCAAATGCGCCATTGGCGACTTACGACGATGTTGTGACGGCGGCTGGTATTCTGGATGCAATTCGGGACGACGCCGATTTTGCCGGGCTCTACCTCACGGATAACCAAACCGGGGTGGTCGTGTCCGGGAGTACGGCATGACGAAGCCCGTATCCCTCGGTGAATTCAAAATGGGCCTGTGAACAAGCCGATCCTCCCAAAGGCCGCTCAGGCGGCCTTTTTGCTGTATGGAGACAGGCCGCCTTAACTCCATATCAGTGTTATATATGCACAGGAAACATCCATGTATATAAATAATAGAATAGTATATATCTATCATCGGGAGGTGAGATTATTGAGGAATTTTTGGGGGCGTCCGGGTTGCGGCAACTTCTGCCGCAGATCCTGGCCGACATGTACTGGCTGGGGCTGCCGCAGGCGCGGCGGATTCTGGACCGGGTTCTGACTGTTGCCAGCATAATCCATCAATATGAATCCCGCACCGGCAATTTGTTATTTGGCGTAAAGAACGGCGCGCGCCCTTTCGAGACGCGCGCCTATGTTTGCCTATAATATAACCTGCCCCGCCTAGGAAAGCCGGGATTCCTCGACCTTGATCTCCCAATGGATGATAAATGTCAACAGCCCGCGCAGCAGTATGATAGCGCCCAGTATGGCAAGTTCGTTCCAATCCCGTACGACGACCGTCCTGAGTACCTCGCTGCCCAGCTTGAATTCCAGCGCGAGCGCGATACCCTGTGCCAGTTTCAGGCGCACATGCGTATCTTTGCGGAACAGGCAGAGTATACTCTGCACTGTTGTCACGACGATGATGCCTACGCCCGCGAATTCCAGCAGCAGTATGCTGTATTGCACGACGGTATTGAACAGGTGTTCGATGAACTCCATTGTTATACTCCGGCTGCTATTTCAAGCGCCGCGTTGACGGCTTTGACTACCGCGGTGGAGCTGATGGTTGCGCCCGAGACGGCGTCCACGTTGCTCTTTATCTCAAAGGGTCCCGTTTTCCCTACGAATTGGGACCAGAACGACTCGTCCTTTACGCCCTCGCCCAGGCCCGGCGTTTCGGCAAAGCCGGCTCCGCCGATTTCCATGCCCGTAACGGTGCCGTCCTTCAAAACGCCGACCTTCACTTCGATGGGGCCGCCGTATCCCTTGACGGTTACCTGCACGATACAGCCTTCATCGGCAGTCCACAGAGCATCCGCGCCTTCGGGGGCAGTCTGCTCTTGCAGGTTGGTTGCGCCGGGGAGAAGCGCGTTTTCCGTTTCGCCGCCCGAGGGTGCGGGCGCTTTGCTCGGGTCGAGATAGGGCTGTGCGGCCGCAAGCGCGGTGTTCACGGCGGTGACGACTCCCTTGGAGCTGATGGTCGCGCCGGAAACGGCGTCCACGCCGTTTCCAAGCGTCACTTCGCCCGAAAGGCCTATGAACTGCTTGAGGAAGGCGTTCTCCGTTACGCGTTCGCCGAGGCCGGCAGTCTCCTGAAAACCTTCCTCGCCGATGCGGATACCTGCGATGGCGCCGTCGTTTGCAACGCCCAGTTGCACCTGTATCATGCCGCCGTAGCCCTTGGCGGACGCATATACAACGCAGCCCGCGTCGGAGGACCAGATGGCGTCAACACCTTCGGAGGCGGGCTCTTCCTGCTTTGTCGTCGCACCGGGCAATATGCCGCCAAACACCTTGTCTTCAGGACCTTCAGGGCCGGAATTCTGCCCCATCACCTCATTGGTGATATATTCCGCCGCTTTGTTTACGCCTGAAGTGACGGCGCTGGAGCTTATGGTCGCGCCGGAAACGGCGTCAATGTCCTTTTTGAGCTCAACAGGAGCTGCAAGCTTTATAAACTGTTCCGTGAACGCCGGCTCGCGCGTTTTTGCACCTAGTCCCGCTGTTTCGGCGAACTTATCGCCGCCGACCCATATGCCGGTCAGTTTGCCGTCCATGTCCACGCCAACGATGATCTCGATCTCACCGCCGTAGCCTTTTACCGTAATCTGCGCGGTATGTCCTACGGTATCGCTGCCGGAAAGCCCCGCGTAGCAGTTCGATACGGCAGCGCCCTCGGCAACTTCAAGCTGCTGGAATGTCTGCGCTGCGGGCAGCACGTTGCGGCGCGCGGCGTCCGCTTCGGCAAGCGTCTGCTCATCTATCTTTTGTGCCGTAAACTGGAATGCAAGGGTCAAAAGGGCGCCCGCCGCAAGAGCAATTATGCAGAGTACCAGCCAGCCAGGCAATTTATTCTTCATTGTGAGATCCCCCTTCAGGCAAATTCTTTTTGTCAGCGCATAGCCGCAGGCTTGCAGTTGCGGCCGCCTGTCATTATGTTTTGTTTTTGTCCGTCTTCCATTCTTCCGTGCCCGTGTTCTTACTGCCGGCCTGCAACGCGTGTATAGCGGATTTTGCTGCAACGCCCGTCAGCAATCCGGTGATTACGCCAGCGATAAGCAGTATGGGAAAGTAAGAAAGTGCCGCACGCGGCGTAACCATAAAGCACGCGACGAGCAACTGCCCGATATTATGCCCGACCGCCCCGGCGACGCTCACCCCCACAATGCTAAAGCCATGAGCCTTATGCAACTGCAGCATGACGATGAGGCTCAACAGGCCGCCCGCAAAGCTGTACAGCATAGCGGGGAGGCTCGCGAACAGAAAGCCGGACAGTGCAACCTTCAGGAACATCAGCAGCCAGGAGCTCTTTGCGTCCATCAGGTAGATTGCATACAACAGCACCGTGTTGGCCAGCCCCAATTTAATGCCCGGTATACCCCCGATCGGGATAAAGCGCTCCACCCACCCCAGTACCAAGGCGACGGCTGTAAGCATACCAAAGCGGGCGACGGTTTTCGCGCTCATTCCATACCCTCCGTGACCAGTTCCACGGATACCTTGTTGGGCAGGCAGATGATCCAGTTGTTCAGGACGCGGTTGTTATAATTATCCAGCGTTACTTCGCCTTCATGGATGCAGTCCTGATTGGCGCAGGTCGAGGAATGCATAACCGCGCCGCGTTCCGTGATTTCCACGACATTGACCTTGCCGTTGCCCTGGTCAATGGTGATCATTTGCTTGTCCCCTATCGGAACGCGCTTATATTCTTCATTGCCCACATAAATCACAATATAATCGGAAGATCCCTTGCTTACGGGCAGATACTTGACCGCCAGCAGAACAACCGCTATAGCCAAAACAACGCCGATAATGATGAAATCTTTTTTTTTCAAAACCTTGGTCCTTTTTGCAAAATATCGGCGGGCCCTGTTGGGGAAGCCGCTATACATTATAGCATTTTCTTTCCGAAAAACATATCCTTTTCTGATTCATGGCATATACTCGCAAAACGGCGGGCAAAGTATGCACGGAGGTGTGCCTATGGGATCGTTATGGGAATGTACGGTGGATATTCCGCCGCAGCAGGAGCTTACAAAGGATATTCAAGCGGATGTTGCTGTCATCGGCGGCGGTATGGCAGGCATTCTGACGGCATATTTGCTGCAGGAAAGCGGCATTCACGCCGTGGTGCTTGAAGCGGAAACCGTGGCTTGCGGGCAAACGAAAAATACGACTGCGAAAATTACCTCGCAGCACGGCCTGATTTATGACAAGCTGACTTCACAGTTGGGCAGGGATCGCGCGTTGCAATACGCGCAAGCAAACCAGGCGGCAATTGCGGAATACGAGAGAATTATAAAAGAAAACAGCATATCGTGTGATTTCACGCGGCTGCCGGCGTTTGTGTATTCCACAGCCGAGCCAGCCCCGCTGCTCAAGGAGCTCAAGGCCGCGACGGAGCTTGGATTGCCGGCGGGCTTTGTTGATACCGCGCCGCTTCCGTTCCCCATCACGGGCGCGGTGCGCTTTGATGATCAAGCGCAGTTTCATCCGCTGCTGTTTTTGAAAGATCTGGTTCAGGGCGTGACGGTATACGAGCACGCGCGGGTGCGCTCTGTGGAAGGGACGCTGGCGCGCACGGATACGTTTGAGGTGCGTGCAAACCATGTCGTATTCGCCTGCCATTATCCGTTTATCAATACCCCCGGGTATTATTTCATGCGTATGCATCAGGAGCGCTCGTATGTGCTCGCGCTGGAGGATGCGGAAGTGCTCGACGGCATGTATAAAGGCGAGGCGGAAGGGAGCATTTCGCTGCGTAATCACGGCTCGCTGCTGCTGTTCGGCGGCGCAGGGCATCGGACGGGGGAAAATTCCGCCGGGGGGAGGTATGCGGAGCTTGTACGCGCCGCAAAAACCTATTATCCGGGCTCGAGGGAGGTATTTCGCTGGTCGGCGCAGGATTGCATTACGCATGACAGCGTGCCGTATATAGGCCAATACTCCAAAGACACGCCAAACTGGTATGTTGCGACGGGATTTATGAAATGGGGCATGAGTACCTCCATGGTTGCGGCCATGCTTTTGCGCGACGCGATTGCGGAAAAGGAAAACCCAAATGCCGAAGTTTTTTCGCCACAACGCTCGATGTCGCTTTCCGCTGTGCCTCCGCTTTTCAGCGACGGCGGGCAGGCTGTAAAAGGGCTGCTGCGCGAAAAACTGAGTCCGCCGCGCGCCGCAATCGACGCTCTGCCCAACGGGCACGGCGGCATCGTGGAGGCGGATGGCGAAAAAGCAGGCGTGTACAAGGACGATTCCGGCAACGTATTTGTGGTGGACACGCGGTGCCCGCACATGGGATGTCAGCTGGAATGGAACCCGGATGAGCGGAGCTGGGATTGTCCCTGCCACGGCTCACGGTTTGATCATACCGGCAGGCTTTTAAACGGCCCCGCGC
>JAEWWD010000086.1 GCA_023396535.1 Bacillota bacterium | reverse complement strand
CTCAAGACCATGGGCCGCATCAACGACGCGCTGATCTACGGCAGCGAAGTGGAATTCTGGGTGGATTCGGACGATATCAAAATCGCCAAGACGATTCACCAGCTCGCGGGGCTGACCAGCTCTCCCTGCTACGGCGAGCTGTTTGAGGACGTGTTCGTCAACTCCGGCAAGGACTTCTTCTACGTGGATCACGACGTGCATTCCATCGGCAAAATTCAGATCCACAACATCAACTCGGGCAAAGCGTTCAGTGCGGGCGAAATCAACTACGACGCGCTCAAACGCAGCTTCTTAAACTGACAAAGGAGGTACGCCATAATGGCCTTGTCAAAGGAAAGGCTGCTCAAGCTTTACAAAGACATGTTCATGATCCGCAGGTTTGAAGAGGTTATCGAAACCTACGCAGCGAATGGAACTATCCCTGGATTCGTCCACCTGTCCATTGGGCAGGAAGCTTGTCAGGCGGGCGTTGTCGATTCGCTGCGCCGCACGGATTATAAATTCCCCGATCACCGCGGCCACGGCGCCATCGCGCTGTGCGGCACCGACCCCAAGCTGGTGATGGCCGAAATCTTCGCCAAAGAAACCGGCATCAACGGCGGACGCGGCGGCTCCATGCATATCAACGACATTTCCGTCAGGAACATGGGCTTCAACGGCATTCAGGGCTCCACTGTCGTAACGGCGCTCGGGACGGCGTTTGCATCCGTTTACAACAAGACGGACGACGTGACCGCCGTATTCATGGGCGACGGCACGCTGGGCGAGGGTACCTGCCACGAGAGCATGAACATGTCCGCTACGTGGAAGCTCCCCATTATCTACTGTCTGATCAACAACCAATACGCCATCTCCACCCCCTACCATGAGGCGCATCCGCAAAAGGAACTCAAGACCTGGGGCGAAGGGTACGAGGTGCCAAGCTTCCGTGTAGACGGCAACGACGTGGAAGCCGTCGTGGAAGCGACGGAGCAGGCCGCAGCGCGCGCGCGCCGCGGCGAAGGCCCCACGCTCATCGAGTTCATGTCCTACCGCTGGCAGGGCCATTTCGCGGGCGACCCCGCCGCCTACCGGCCCGAAGCCGAGGTTGCGGAATGGAAAGCCAAGGACCCCGTCAAGCGCCTGCGCACCGTGTTGCTGGAGCGCGAGAGCGTAACGGAAGACGCGCTTGCCGCCATTGAAAAGACTGTGGAAAACGACGTGCAGGAAATGCTGCGCTTCTCGCTGGAGAGTCCCTCTCCCAAGGCGGAGGATGCGCTCAAGCACGTGTATGCGGACAGGGAGGTGTGCTGATGGGCCGGATATTATCGTATTCCAAAGCGATCAACGAGGCGATGCACCAGATGATGGAAAGCGATCCCTCCGTTTTCGTGCTGGGTGAAGACGTCGCAAAAATGGGCGGCGATTTTGGATTGACACAGGGTATTTACCACAAATGGCCGGATCGCATATTCGACACGGCTCTTTCTGAATCCGCCATCGTCGGCCTCGCCAACGGCGCGGCGCTTTGCGGGCTTCGGCCGGTGGCCGAGATCATGTTCGCGGATTTCTTCGGTGTATGCTTCGACCAGCTCGTCAACAACGCGGCCAAGCTGAACTTCATGTTCCAGGGCAAGGCAAAATGCCCCATCACCGTGCGCGCCCCGCAGGGCGCAGGCATCCGCTGTGCCTATCATCATTCGGCCTGTGTCGAAAGTTGGTTTTTGAACACGCCGGGCCTCGTGGTCGTTTGCCCCACCACGCCGTATGAAGCCAAGGGCATGCTGGTGGCGGCAATACGCAACGACAACCCCGTCATATTCCTCGAGCACAAGATGCTGTACAACACGCGAGGCGAAGTGCCCGAAGAGCTGTACGAGGTACCCCTGTACAAGGCAAACGTGGAACGCGAGGGCAAGGACGTAACCATACTCGCGCTGCAGATGACGTTGGGCATCGCGCATAAAGCGGCGGCAAAACTTGAGAAGGACGGCATCTCCGCCGAAGTCATCAACCTGCGCACCATCGCGCCGTACGATAAAGAGACAGTAATGGAATCCGTTGCCAAGACAGGTCGGCTCGTGATCGCCCAGGAAGGCCCCAAAACGGGCGGCTGGGCTGCGGAGCTTTCCGCCTTGATCGCGGACGACATGTTTGAATACCTCCGCGCGCCCATCAAGCGCGTAACCAGCATGGATGTGCCCATCGCCTTCGCACCCGTTATGGAGGATTACGTGCTGCCCAGCGCGGAGAAAATAGAAGCCGCCTGCCGCGAGCTGGCCGGATACGGCTTTTAAGGAGGCATTTTCATGGCAACGAATGTAATGATGCCCAAGTTGGGCCTGTCGATGGAGGAAGGCACCATCGACGCCTGGCTCGTATCGGAAGGCAGCCCTGTGAAAAAGGGGCAGGATATCGCGGAAATCAGCTCTGAAAAGCTGACCAACACCGTGACCGCGCCGGAAGACGGCGTTCTCGCCAAAATCGTGGTGAAGCAGGAAGATACCGTGCCCGTCGGTGCGCTCATCGCTATCATCGCCGCGCCGGGCGAGGCCGTCGGCGCCCCCGGCGAAGCGGCGGCCACCCCGCCCGCCGTTAAACAGGAAGCCCCCGCGCCCGCAGCGCAGGCGGCCGCTCCCGCCGCCATAGCGGCGGAGGTGCGCATTACCCCGCGCGCAAAGAAAATCGCGGAGGAAAAAGGGCTCGCGTACGCCCATATCAAGGGCACCGGTATCGGCGGGGCCATCACCATCGACGATCTGAGGCGGTTCGGCAAGCCCATTGCGGCTGCGCTCGCCGTCTCCCCTGCCGCCGCGCCTGCGGCGCCTGCCGCACAGCCCGTAGCATCTGCCGCACAGCCCGTAGCAGTAACAGCGCCCGCAACAGCGCCGGTGCTGGGCGTCGACTCGCTTATGAAACTTACCAACATGCGGCAGGCCATCGCGAAGGCGATGCAGCGCAGTCTGCTCGACTCCGCGCAAACCACGCTGATGACGGACGCGAACGTGAAAAACCTTTCGGCGCTGTATCAGTCGCTCAAGGGCAAATATACCGCTGCCGGCATAAAACTCAGCTACACCGCCATGCTGGTCAAGGCTGTCGCCATGGCGCTGGAAAGCCATCCTAAACTGCGCACGCAGTACGCGGATGATAAGCACGCCGTCACCAAGGGCAGCATCGACGTCGGCATAGCCGTGGATGTGCCGGACGGCCTCGTTGTGCCGGTGCTGCGGCAGGCTAACCTGAAGGACCTGCGCACCATCTGCCTGGAGCTTGCGGATCTCGCCAACCGCGCGCGTGACGGCAAACTGACGGATGCTGATTTCGGCAACGGCGCGTTGACCATCACCAACCTCGGCATGTTCGGCATCACGCACTTTACCCCCGTGCTGAACGCGCCGGAGACCGCCATACTCGGCGTGGGCGCTATCGTGGATACGCCCGTCGTGCGCGACGGCGGCATCCACATCGAGCCTGTTCTGAGCCTTAGCCTCACGCACGACCACCGGCTTATCGACGGCGCGCCCGCCGCGCGGTTTCTGCAGGAACTGGTCGTGTCGCTGCAGAAGTTTTCCTGGTATTAATAGGGGGGGGATTTGATGCAGGGGTTTCACCCCTGCACCCCACCAAGGGCCGTAACGGCCCTTGGAACCCTTAACCAAAGCGACTTCGTCGCTTTGAGGATAAGATTGTTAAACAAGGCCTTTGAAAGGAACGTGCAGTATGCAGCAGTATACGTTTGAAAAGCCGCCGTTTATTGAAGAGCTTGTATTCCGCATGAAGCCGGAATGCGTGGAAGACTTCATACGCGTAGCCGGGGAACACTGGCTGCCCGGGCTCTCCAAACAGAAGGGCTTCCTCGGAGGCGAACTCTGGATTGGCGATAAAGATACCGGCGAAGTAGGGGAGTATTACTTCTGGGAAAACTATGAGGATTTCGCCTCGTTGGATCAGGAATGGCTCTCGGATATGAAGCGCAAAGCAGGCGCTTTGACACAAGGGTACGGCATCTCGCTTATCCCCGCGTTCAGCAAGGGGAAGAAATTCAAGGCGTGCGAGTTCAGGTAAAAACGCAAATGCTGAAGGCGGCTAAAACAGGCCGCCTTTTCTTATGCCTGAATTTATCTCAGTGCAGATTTTTATAATAATAAATCGCCAATTGCGTTCTGTCGCGCAACGCCAGCTTTTCCAGCAGCACGCTGATGTTGTTGCGCACGGTGCCTTCGCTCAGGTACAGCTTTGCGGCAATCTCTTTATTGCTCAGGCCCTCCGCGATGAGCGTGAGCACATCCTGCTCCCGCTCGGTCAGCGCGACATTGCCGCCCTGCCGCGTACCGCCCAGCATGCCGGGCAGCTTTGAAACGACGGCATCGCCGAATATGCTCTGCCCCAGACTTACGGAAGTCAGCGCCGGTACGATACTGTCAAAATTCTGCTTGAGCAGGTATCCTTTCGCGCCCATTTTGAGCGCCTTAACGATATATTCGTCGTCCGAAAACGTGGTCAGGAACAGCAGCCGCGCTTCTGGATACGCGCAGAGTATGCGCTCCCCCGCCTCCAGCCCCGTCATGCCGCCCATACGGATATCCAGCAGTAGTATATCCGGCAATAACTTGCCGTACAGCTCCACCGCCTCTTCCCCGGAATGGCCTATACCGGCCACTTCCACGCCGCCCGCTTCCACGATGGTCTTGAGCGCGGCGCATACCAGCCTGTCGTCGTCAACGATTGCTATTCTCATCCGCGTTCCCCTTCAGTCCGGAATTCTCCCTGGGTATGGAAATAAACAGCCGGAAACCCCGCCCGGTATCGATATGCATATGCCCGTTCAATCCTTCGGCGCGCGCCGCGATACTCTGCAGACCCATGCCGCCCTCGCCCGGATGGCGTTTGGGCGAACCGTTATCCTGCAGTATGAGCTGGTATAACCCCGGCTGCTCGCGTACGGTTAATTGAGCCGATGTAGCGTCAGAATGGCGCATGATATTGCTCAGCCCTTCTTTAGCGATTGCGACAAATGCATACCGCACCTTGAGCGGAGGAGGCGTCTGCACATCATAATCCAGCCGCACCGGACAGAACGAAAACCCGTTCACAAGGGAAATAAGCTGCGCTTCAAGATCCATAGAATCCTCATGCAAATCGTGTACGCTCTGCCGAATGCTGTCCATACCGGCGGATAATGTCTCACGCAGCGCAAGAAGGCCCGACAGCGCATCCGCATCCTTGACAGTTGCCGTCAACGCCCCCACCTGCAGCAGTGCGCGGGACATGGTATGCCCGACATGGTCGTGTATTTCCCGCGCAATACGGTTGCGCTCATTGAGCGTGGCGAGGTTTATCTCGTAATCCTGCCGCTCCAGCAAATCCTTGTTTTTCTGTTCTGCGGAAAACGCATACTCCCGCGTATCGTCGCGCAAACGGGTATATTCCCGCTCCAGCCGTTCGAAACGAAGCGTGTGATCCCTGAGGAGCGCGGCCGCCGCCGAAAGAAGCAGCAGCATGGCGGCGCTCGTAAGCCCCGGGCCGCGCAAAAGCGCGGGCAGAAACAGCAGCCCAATGTATAGAAACGGCCCCGATACGATATCGTAGCACAGAAGCGGCGAGAAATAGACGAGCGGCGGAAAAAACCATGCGGCGACGGCAAACAGCGCGGCAAGCGCCGCGCACAGGCGCGAATTGTCCCAATAGCTGCACAGCGCGCTGACGATAACCGCCGCGATGACGGAGGCGATGCGGTAATCCGCCCGCACATCCGCGCTGTACAGTATGAGACACCCAAGAAATACCACAGATTTGTTGAGAAGCCTCGCCATACGCCCTCCCCCGGGACGCCGAATTTACTATCTATCCGGAGTATATCATACGTTTGGGTGGAAAAAAAGCACAGCACGTGCGCCGTATCACCCCCGAACATGACGATTGTCACGGCCGTATTGGCCGCGCTTCACTACCGGCACCCTTCCTCAGACGGTATACTTGCTACAGAAAAGGAGGAGACCCAAATGGTTGTGGAGGTTCAAAATCTGGTGAAACGCTACGGATCGCTCGTAGCGCTGGATCATTTCAATCTGTCGATCACCGAGGGGGAGATATTCGGCCTGCTCGGTCCAAACGGCTCGGGTAAGACGACGGCCATCAACTGCATACTTGCGCTGCTGCGTTACGATAAGGGCGATATCCGCGTATTCGGCAAGCCCATGTCGCCAATCGCGTACGAAATCAAGCGGAATATCGGCGTCATACCGCAAAACGTTGCCGTACTCGACGAGCTGACCGTACGTGAGAACATCGATTATTTTTGCGGCCTGTACATGCAGGATAAAGCGGAGCGTGCACGGCTGGTGGAGGAAGCAATCGAATTTGTGGGGCTTTCCGACCATGCAAAATTCTTCCCCAAAAAGCTCAGCGGCGGTCTGCTGCGCAGGTTGAATATCGCCTGCGGCGTCGCGCACAAGCCCAAACTGATCATTATGGACGAACCCACGGTAGCGGTGGACCCGCAAAGCCGCAACAACATACTCGAAGGCATACTCCGCCTCAACCGCGAGGGCGCGACCATACTTTACACCTCCCACTATATGGAAGAGGTGGAGCGCATCTGCAGCCGCATCGCCGTCATGGATAAAGGCCGCGTTATCGCGAGCGGCACCAACGGAGAACTCAAAGCCATGATCAGCACCGGCGAGAAGATCACCGTGGAAAGCTACCACCTGAGCCCGGCAGCCGCAGAAGGCATCAAATCGCTGCACGGGGTGACCGACGTGGAATATTCCGAGAACACGCTCCTCATAAAATCCCAGCGCGGCAAAAACAACCTGGCCGCCATACTCGACTACCTGAACGGCCATGATATCGAATTCGGCCGCATTTATTCGGAACTGCCCACGCTCAACGACGTGTTCCTTGAGCTGACGGGCAGGGAACTCCGGGATTAGGAGGGCGCAATGTTCCGTCATCTGTTTACGGCGAATGTAAAATTGCTGTTCCGCACGCGGGAAGTAGTGTTCTGGGCATTTCTGTATCCGCTGGTTATGGCGATGCTGTTCCACTTCGCGTTCGGAAACCTCGACAAAGCGGATGCTTTCTCGCCCGTGTCCGTCGTTGTAGCGGCCAAAGAGGATATCACGGCTACGCCGTTTTATACAGCCTTGAGCGCCGTATCGGATATTGATAGAGCGGCGAAAGAAGGCGATTTGTTCCGCGGCGTATCGCAGATCTCCCCCGCTGAGGCGGAGGCGTTGCTGCAAAAGGGCGATATCGGAGGATACTTCACCTACAATAACGACGAGGATATCTCTCTCGTGGTCGGCGGCAGCGGCTTTGGCCAGACTATCGCGAAATCCTTCCTGGATACGTACCTGCAAACGAGCGCCACGGCGCATACGCTGCTCGCGGAAAACCCGGCCGCCGCGCAAGCCATATTCGCGGATATTGGCAACCGTATGGAATACCTTGTCGAACAACAGGATCCGAACCGGCCCGTCAGCACGACGGTCATATACTTCTATGCGCTGCTCGCGATGACCTGTTTGATGGGCTCCACGGTCGCGGTGGACGAAGTCATTAAAATACAGGCCAATATGTCCGCACGCGCGGCGCGCGTCAATGTTGCGCCGTTACCTAAATTCCGCATGTTTCTATGCAACATCAGCGCCGTTCTGTTGTTTGAGATAACTGTCTCGCTGGTTGTGCTGGCCTTCCTGATGTACGTGTTGGACGTGGATTTCGGCCCGCGCGCGGGCTATGTGGCACTGACCTGCGCGCTGGGCGCAGTGAGCGGCGTATTCATGGGCACCGCCATCAGCGTGGGCGTCAAATCGCAGGGGCTCAAATACGGCGTTGCCATAGGCAGCACGATATTCGCGAGTTTTTTGTCCGGCATGATGTGGCCGGGTATGAAGTACGTCGTACAGACGTATCTGTCCCCCCTGGCCTACCTGAATCCCGCCAACTTAATCGCCGATGCGTTGTACAGCCTGTACTACTACGACAGCCTGAGCCGCTATACCACGAACATGTTCACACTCCTGGCGCTGAGCGCCGCACTGTGCGCCGCCACCTGCCTGGTACTGAGGAGGCAATCGTATGCAAGTATTTAACGCCTACCTGAAGATCATCAGGAAAAATCTGCCGATGCTGTCCGTCTACATCATCGCGTTCCTGACCGTGACCGTTATCCTGCAGTTGAGCGGCGGCGGCAACAATATCGCGTCCTTTACCAAGAGTATGCCAAAAATCGCCATAGTCAACGACGATGGCGCGACGCCGCTATTGACGGGTCTGGCGGATTACCTGGCGGAAAACGCCGAGCTCGTGCAGCTTGGAGAAAATCCCGACGCACAGCAGGACGCGCTGTTTTTTCGAAAGGTGGATACCATACTCTACATACCCGAAGGGTTTACGGCAAGCTTCCTCAGCGACGAAGACGCGTCCATACAAAAACGCAGCGTACCCGATGCGCCTGCCGGACTCTACGCGGATATGCTGACGGATGCGTACCTCAATACCGCCCGCCTCTACGCGCGGCACAGCGGCGCAGAGCAGGAGGAGATAGCGGCGCATACCCTGAGCGACTTATCCCACGAGGCAGATGTAAGAACCCTGTCGTTCGGCGGCGCTATTCATGAGCGAAACAGCGTGGTACCATTTTTTAACGCGGCCTCCTATGCGGTTCTGTCGCTGCTTATTCTCGGCGTATCCACCACGCTGCTGGCGTTTCGGGAGACGGGGCGTCTGCAGCGCACGCAGTGTTCGCCGCTGCCCATGAACCGCATCCACCTGCAAAGCCTGTTCGCAAATTCCCTGTATATGCTGGCGGTTTGGCTGTTGCTGGCACTGTGCGCCATTACGGTAATCGGCGGCGTGATGTTCACCGCGCAGGGCGCGCTGTTCATGCTGAATATGCTCATACTTTCGCTGGTAGGGCTCTCCATAAGTTATCTGATAGGGACTCTGATAAAAACCCGCAGCGCGCAGTCCGCCGTCGCCAATACGCTGGCGCTGGGCATGACGTTCCTTTCCGGCGGGTTCGTACCACAATCGCTCCTCGGGGAACAGGTATTGTCCGTAGCGCGGTTTCTCCCCACCTACTGGTATGTACGCGCCAACGAGAGCATAGGCGCGCTGCACCTGACGGACGCCTCAACAATTATGCCCATCGTCTACTGCTATCTGATAC
>JAEWWD010000043.1 GCA_023396535.1 Bacillota bacterium | reverse complement strand
CCTATTCCCGATCCGAAGTCACCATGAAAAAATACAAAGAGCAGTATCCGTCTTTGACCATGTTCATTGACGTACATCGCGACGCGGGGAAAGTCGATACCTCCGTCAATATAGACGGCAAAAAGGCCGCGCGGCTGATGTTCGTGGTGGGTACGGGCGAGGGCGCGACGGGTACCGGTTATAAGGAAATGCCGGATTTTGAAAGCAATTACGCGCTCGCCCTGGCTATCACAAACCGGCTGGCGGAATTCAACGAAGACCTTGCGCGCAACGTGCGCGTGAAGACGGGCCGCTACAACCAGCATATCTCCAGCCAGTGCCTATTGGCGGAGGTGGGGGATAATGCCAACACACTGGAAGAGGCGCTCAATGCCGTTCCCTATCTCGCGCAGGCCATCGTCGAGTGCTCACAGGGAATGGGAAACGCCGCCGCCCAGCCTGCGTCGGCAGGAGCTGCGGGAACGCCCACGCCCGCGCTGCGCTGGGTTCCATGAGGGCTGAACTGTGTGTGGTCAGAAAGCTCTGGCGCAATGTTGACCGGCTTACGCTGCCGCTGGTACAATGGGTAAAACGCCGTACGGGTATCTGCCCCATATGTGGCGGCGGAACGACGGGGGAATATGCTTCTTTTTCATTGCGCGGATCTGCATATCGGCAGCGGCGATATCGCTGAGGGTGTGAACTGCCTGCATCACATGGCCGATGAGGTAATAGGCTCGAAGGCGGACGCGCTGCTGATTGCGGGCGACCTGTTCGACCGCGCTGCGCGCTATCCGGCTGCGGAAGCCGCGGTCCATGCGCTGATGCGCCTGCAGCAGGCCAATGTACCCGTATACTGTGTGGACGGAAACCACGACGAGTGCATGTTAGCGGAGCCGGATTGTTTGGGGCTGCTGCACAGCCGATCCCTCATCCATCTGCTGTATCCCGTACAGGACACGGCGGGAGAGCCGCATATCGCGGCGTACGACGGGAAGACCGGCTGCGTGGCCTATGCGGGCGGCGTACGGATTATAGGGTTCGGATTCCTGGGCGATACGACAAAGGAGAGGCTCCTCTCGCTTTCCCGCGAGCCGGAGCCGTATGACGGTTTTACAATAGCCCTGCTGCATACGGGCGTATATGATGGCGAGGTACCCCTTGGCGGCATCGTGCAGGGGGATCTCAGGGTGTTTGACGGGCTTGTCGATTATTTCGCGTTGGGGCATCGCCACGCGCGGGAGGAACACGGCAACGCCTATAACCCCGGCGCGCTGTGCTGCGTGCGCATGAACGCCCCGAATGAAGAGCACGGGTATTACCGGATATGCGTGGAGGGCAGAGCATTTTCCGGCCAGTTTGTGCCCGCTCGCTGAATTGAGCATATATCCCGGGAAATATTCATTTGTCGACAAAACCTGTGTTTTCGGATACAATGAGAAGCCCTGGAATAAGCGTCGGAAGTGAACAGGGATTCCCTTGCGTTGGACAAGCCATGAAAAGAGTGACTGCCAGGCATAGGCGGTTTGGAGGATCGGTATGGAAAGACCTTATGCGAAAGTAACCATCACGGAGAAGGGGGAACGCTTCGTGCGCGGGGGACACCCCTGGGTGTACGGGGAGGAGATCACCGATCAGACCGGCTCGTTTGAAAACGGCGATATCGTCGACGTATACACGAAAAAGGGCCGCTGGCTGGGCGCGGGATTTTTCAACGATCATTCCAAAATCCGCGTGCGCATTATCTCCCGCAATACAAACGACCGCTTTGACGAGGCGTTTTTCGAGCGCCGCCTGCGCCACGCTATTGACTATCGCCGTACGGTCATGGGGACGGATTTTTCCTCTTGCCGGCTCGTATTCGGCGAGGCGGATTTTTTCCCGGGGTTTACCGTGGACAGGTTTGAGGATATTCTCGTAACCGAGGTGCTCTCCTTTGGCATTGATAAACGCAGGGACATGCTGTACCCGCTGCTCGTGAAGGTGCTCGCCGAACATGGCGTGCAAGTGCGGGCCATATTCGAACGCAATGAGGATTCCATCCGCGATAAGGAAGGATTGCCGAAGTACAAGGAGTTCTATCGCATGGCGGGGCTGTTCGACGATCTTGACGGGCATGTGGAGATCTGTGAAAACGGCGTATTCTACGACGTGGACTACATCAACGGTCAGAAAACAGGATTTTTCCTGGATCAGAAATACAACCGTCTCGCGGCCGCGAGACTGGCCCCCGGCCGAAGCGTTCTGGACTGCTGTACGCACACCGGCGCGTTCGCGCTTAACGCTGCAAAGGCCGGCGCTGCGCGGGTTACGGCGGTGGACGTCTCGCAGGACGCACTGGATATCGCCCTCGCGAACGCGAAGCGCAACGGCCTTGACGGGAATATGCGCTTTGTCCGCGCGGATGTATTTGATATGCTGACGGAATTGGTGGATACCAAGAGCCGAGAATACGACTTCATCATACTCGACCCGCCCGCCTTCACCAAGAGCGGCGCCACCGTGAAAAACGCGTTCCGGGGCTATAAGGAAATCAACATGAAGGCCATGCGTGCGCTGCCCCGGGGCGGCTACCTCGCAACCTGCTCCTGCTCGCATTTTATGACGAGTGAGTTGTTTGAGAGAATGCTCGTTGAGGCCGCGGTCGACGCGGGTGTGCAGTTGCGCCAGATAGAAGCGCGGCAGCAGGCCGCCGACCATCCCGTTCTGTGGGGCGTGCCGGAAACGGACTATCTGAAATTCTATCTGTTTCAGATTTCCTGAGGTGGTATTATACCCGCAAACAAAGCTCCGGCCGCACGCGGCCGGAGCTTCAGCTTGTCGAAAAGTTATTTTGCAGGGGTTTTACCCCTGTACCCCACCAAAATGCTGGGACATTCAAGGCGGGAGACACCTCGGATGCTAGGCCTGCGGGCCGTCCCTTTGGAATTCCTACATTGGAAATGCCCCAGAATAGGGCATTCCCAATATGGGTTCTTAGGGCCGTTACGGCCTTAAGCGGTGGTTTGGAGGCAGCGCCTCCAACGTCCCATACTGCAAACTGAGGGGCGAAGATTCCCAAAGGGCTCCCGGATTTATAATTTCTTGAGCTTGGGGCCCTGCTTGGTATCCTCCACCGCATAGCCCATTTCCTTGAGCGCGTCGCGTATTTGATCTGCACGCGCCCAATCCTTGGCGGCGCGTGCCTGCTGCCTCTGTTCAAGAAGGTCAAGCGCTTCCTTGGGCGCTTCCTCTTCTTTCTTCTGTATCAGCAGTCCGAGCACGCCGGTCAGCTCCGAGAAGATCGCGCGGGCGGTGTTGACGGCTTTTTCGCCGCGCGGTTCGCTCACAAACGTATTGCACGCGCGGGCAAGCTCGAACAGTACGCCCAGCGCGTCCGCGGTGTTCAGGTCGTCATCCATGGCGGCGCAGAAGGACGCTTTATATCCTTCCAGGTCGCTCAGGAACGCGTCATCCTCCGGAGTGGCGGGGCCCGTTTGCGCGGCGTCCAGCCGCTCTTTGGCGGTGCGCAGGCGGGTCAGCGCGGCGCTGGCCTGCTCAATCAGCTCCCGTGAGAAATTGACGGGGTTACGGTACTGTGCGCTGAGCATAAAGAGTCGGACGGCTTCCAGATCGAACTCCTTGGAGATGTCGCGCACCGTAAAGAAATTATTCAGGCTCTTGGACATCTTCTGGTTGTTGACGTTGATATAGCCGTTGTGCAGCCAGTAATTTGCGAAGGGTCTGCCCGTGGCGGCTTCGCTCTGCGCAATTTCGTTTTCGTGGTGGGGGAATATGAGATCCTGCCCGCCGGCGTGGATGTCGAACGTTTCGCCCAGGATATGCATGCTCATGGCCGAGCATTCTATGTGCCAGCCGGGGCGGCCCATACCCCAGGGGCTTTCCCAGGCGGGTTCGCCGGGCTTCCGGGCCTTCCACAGCGCGAAATCCAGCGGATCGCGCTTCTGCTCGCCGGGGTCTATGCGCGCGCCGCTTTCAAGATCGTCCACGCTTTGGCCGGAGAGCTTGCCGTAACCGGGGAAGCTGCGGACGGAAAAGTATACGTCTCCCTCGGGCGTAGCGTAGGCGTGCCCTTTTTCTATGAGCGTTTCCACCAGATGGATGATATCGGCAATATGATCCGTAGCGCGCGGGTTGTGCGAGGCGCGCTCAATGCCAAGGGAGTCGGCGTCCTGATAGTATTCCTTAATAAAGCGTTCGCTGAGCTCCTTTACGGTGATGCCTTCCTCGTTGGCGCGGCGGATCATTTTATCGTCGATGTCCGTGAAGTTCTGTACGAACGTGACCTGATATCCCCGGTATTCGAGATACCTGCGCAGCGTGTCGAATACGATAAACGGGCGCGCGTTGCCAATGTGGAAATAGTTATACACTGTGGGACCGCAGGCATACATGCTGATCCTGCCGGGGCGAACGGGTACGAGTTCTTCTTTTTTGCGGGTCATGGTATTGTATAACTGCATAAACTGAAACTTCCTCCTTCTTCAACAAAAAAACACCGCCGTCCTTACAAAGACGGAGATGCTCCGCGGTTCCACTTTGCTTGGGGCAAGGTATAGTGTGCCCCCGCTTTCATCGCCTTAACGCTGCGTTACGTCCCGCAATACTCGGCAAACCTGCCTTTGACGCGGGCGGCCTCGGGGAGCGCACTTTACCGCCGCATTGCCCGGGCAGGCTTCCAGCCGTTCGGCCCGCCCTCTCTGAAGGATCGCGCGCGGTTACTCTTCTCCCGTCCTCGCTTTTATTGATTCTTTACTTATAGTAGTGTATTTTGCTTACGGTTGTCAAGTGCGCGCGATTGCCGCAAATGCCGCTCTGTGGTATGATTTTGATTGTGCCGGCTGATACCGGCCGGGATGAGAGGGGGAGTTTTTCATGAAACCACGCGCTGCGGATTTCCGCGCCGCCGCCCGCAGGAGCCTTCGGGGGTACTGGGGTATGGCGCTGCTCGTCTGCCTGGTTGCGGGGCTTATTGGCGGACTGGGGGACAGCCCGAATTTCAGCGGTATGTTTCGTTTGTCGAACGACGCGTCCCAGCGGTTGCCTGACTTTATCAATGAACTGATGAGGCTGCGCCTGTTCCGGACGGTTGCGTACTGGGGTATCGTGACATTTCTGATTGGCGGCGCCGCGGAACTTGGCACATGCGCGTTCCACACGCGGTTGAGCCTGGGGGAGAGGCCGCCGTTCTCCGCGCTGTTCAGCCGGTTTGATATTTTTCTTACTGCGCTCGGACTTCGGCTGTTTATGGTGTTATTTATATTCCTGTGGGCATTGCTGCTCATCATACCGGGCATTATCGCGGCCTATCGTTACTCCATGGCGCCGTACCTGATGGCGGAATACCCGAGAATGGGCATCCGCGAGGCGGTCAATCGTTCCAAGGAGCTCATGCATGGCAACAAGGGCAGGCTGTTCTGCCTGCAGTTGAGCTATATCGGCTGGTGGCTGCTGTGCATCCCGACGTTCGGTATACTGGCGCTGTGGATTACGCCCTATGTGCAGACGGCGCAGGCCTGCTTTTATCTGGAACTGACGGGGCGGCCATACGGCCTGTCCGGAGAGGCCGCGTAAATACGGGACAATGATTTATTCGTGACTTTCGCCGGGGCGTGCTTTACCCATTAAGCGCCGCTCCGGCGTTTTACGCAGCAGCAGGTATACCCCACAGGGGATCAGAAGCAGGCCGATCCACTGAGAGGTGGATACGCCCCATAAAAAGCCCCGTACCGCGTCGTAGCGGAAGAATTCCAGCACGAATCGCGCGACTGCGTACGCAATGAAATATACCCCCAGAATATGGCCCGCCGGGCGGGACTTCCGTGCATAGAAAGACAGGAACGCGAACAGCAACAGATTGAACGCCGCCTCATAAAGCTGTATCGGCAGCAGCGGAACGCCATGCAGGGCTACGGAGTCCGCCCGAAAATATATACCCCACGGCGGCTGCGCGACAATGCCGTAGCAGCAGCCCGCGCAGAAGCAGCCCAGCCGCCCGAAGGCGTGTAACAGCGGTACGGAAGGGATCAGCGTTTCCACGAGGGGGAGATATGCCAGCTTGTATTTGCGCGCATACAGCAATATTGCCCCAAGGCCGCCCAATGCGCCGCCGTAAAATACAAATCCATAGGCAAACAGCTCGTAAAACAGCGCGGGGGTAAGCGGAACGCTCTGCATAAGCAGCTCCGGCAGCGTCAGCGCCAGATATAGTAGCTTCGCGCCCAGGAAAGCGCCAACGCCCGCATAGCAGGCGGCAAAGAATATATCCTGCCTCTGAATGCCTGCATTGCGGCGGGCGTACACGGCAAACGCTACGCCAAGGACGCAGCCTGTCATGATCAGCAGGCCGTACATGGGGATCTGTTTTCCGAATACCGAAAGGAATGGGAGCATATCGTCCTCGCTCAATGAAAAGGGCAGACAGAATAAAGCTGTCCGCCCTTACGCCTATAGCTTATCGAAAGTTACTGAAGGTTGCGCAACTGCCAGCCGGCGGAACCCAGCATGCCGACGCAGGCCACGCACGCGATGAATGAGAGCACGCATATCGCGATGGCGATGATGCTGAGCACGATACCCGCGGTAGCCATTCCCGAAGGAGCCTCTTTCTTGGCGTTGATGCCCAATATGAGACCGACGACGCCCAGCGCTATCCCCAGCAGCGCGCCGTAGCCAAAGAATACGCACACCACCGCAATGATGCCCAGCACCATAGAGGCAATTGCTTTGTTGTTGTTGGGCGTTTGCTGTTCCATAGGTTGTCCTCCCCATTTTGATTGTGATTGCCAGATCATACCTATTGTACCATGGATGCGCGAGCTGTCAACAGACTGCCTAGTCGTCCAGCTCGGCGGGCGCGGATTGTATTTGCCCGCGACGCGCTTCGCTTTCCGCCGCGGCGCGCGCGCGCTCCTGTTCCAGCATATTCCGAAGCTGCGCTTCGATTTGGTCGCAGAGCTCACGGTTATCCTTCAGGAACAGTCGCGCGTTTTCGCGCCCCTGCGCCATGCGCATATCGCCGTAGGAATACCATGCGCCCGTCTTCTGTATCACCTTATACTGCACGGCGAGATCGAGAATGGAACCCTCGCGGGAAATGCCTTCGCCGTATATGATATCGAATTCCGCCTGCTTGAAAGGCGGGGCAACCTTATTCTTTACCACCTTCACGCGCGTGCGGCTGCCCACAAAATCCGTGCCGTTTTTAAGCGTTTCTATCTTGCGCACGTCCAGACGTACGGAGGCGTAGAATTTTAGCGCCTTGCCGCCCGGCGTCGTTTCGGGGTTGCCGAACATAACGCCGACTTTCTCGCGCAGCTGGTTGATGAACACCACTATCGTATTTGTCTTGGAGATCGTACCGGCCAGCTTGCGCAGCGCCTGCGACATCAGCCGCGCCTGCAGGCCGACGTGCGCGTCGCCCATATCGCCGTCGATTTCCGCCTTGGGGACAAGCGCCGCCACCGAGTCGATAACGATGACGTCCATAGCGCCCGAGCGCACCAGCGTTTCCGCAATTTCCAGCGCCTGCTCGCCGGTATCCGGCTGAGAGACGTACAGTTCGTCCACATTGACGCCGAGGTTTTGCGCATAGAGAGGATCCAGCGCGTGTTCCGCGTCTATAAACCCGGCGGTGCCGCCGTCGCGCTGCGCGGACGCGATGATGTGCAGCGCCACCGTCGTTTTACCGGAGGATTCAGGCCCGAATATCTCTATAATACGGCCGCGCGGCACGCCGCCTACGCCAAGCGCGAAATCCAGCTCCAGACAGCCGGTGGATATGGTGGAAACGGAGATCTTGCCGGCCGCGTCCCCCAGCTTCATGATCGCGCCCTTACCAAATTGCTTTTCGATTTGGCCCAGCGCCATTTCCAGCGCTTTGGATTTTTCCACGCCCACGTTCGCCATATAATCCTCCTCGTATCGTTCAATCATCAAATAATGGATACATTGAGTATATCACAGCGTTTGTATCATGAAAAGCCGGAAGTTTCATAAATGGAAACTTTCTTAACGGCATCTCTTTTAGAATTTGATACTTTGAGGTTTTTCTCTGATGAATAAGCCGGAAAGTATCCAACAAGGAAACATCACTCGGGCTGCGGCAGATCCAGCAGTGCGCGGCGCAGCATATCCAGCGCGTTGAGTACGGTGACCTCGCGGATGCGCGCGCGGTCGCCTACGAGCTGCAATCGCCGGGATACTATCCCCTCCGGACCTGCCAACGCGATAAATACAAGGCCCACGGGCTTTTCCTTGGTAGCGCCGCCGGGGCCCGCGATGCCGGTGGTAGAGAGCGCGTAATCCGCACCGGAGGTACGGCGCATGCCAGCGGCCATCTCCCGCGCGCATTCCATGCTGACTGCGCCATGCTTGCGTATTGTGGCGGCGGCGACCTGCAGGCGACGCATTTTTGCGGCGTCGGAATACGTGACGGCGCCCTCCATAAAATGGGAGGAGCTGCCGGGTACATCCACCAGAGTGGAGGATAAAAGCCCGCCGGTGCAGCTTTCGGCAACGGCAAGCGTCAGGCTTTTTGCTTCGAGTGCCGCCGCGCATACGCCCGCGAGAGGTACGCCCTCGGTAGAGTAAACGATATCTCCCAGCCGGTGTTCGATCTCCTCGATAACGGGCATGACCAGCACCAGGCCTTCTTCCTCATTCTGACAGCGCGCGGTGACGCGCAGCGTGACTTCGCCCGTTTTTGCGTAGGGCGCGATGGTGGGGTTGTCCTGCGCGTCCATGAGGTCCTTGAGGCGATGCTCGACGCTCGATTCACCCAAGCCGAATATGCGCAGCTCCCGCGAATACAGGCGGCAGCCGCTGCGCTGCTCCAGATATGGCATGACCTCGTTTTGGAACATGGGGAACAGCTCGCGCGGCGGACCGGGCAGCAGTATCGCAGCCTTGCCGTCCTTTTCAACAATGCAGCCGGGCGCGGTGCCGTTGGGATTTTTCAATAGGATACTGCCGTGCGGGAAATCCGCCTGTTTAAAATTGTTGGGCGTCATTTCCCGGCCCATCGCTGCAAAACGCGCGCGCAGCACGTCCTCGGCCTCCGGAATGCGCTCCATCGGCAGGGAAAACGCGTCCGCGACAGTCTCTTTTGTCAGGTCGTCCCCGGTTGGGCCGAGTCCGCCTGAGAGTATCACGATATCGGCGCGGGAAAGCGCCGTTTGAACGGCTTCCTTCAGGCGGGCGGGGTTATCGCCCACCGTCACCTGATGATAGACGTTCACGCCCAGCGGCGCGAGGTTTTGCGCCATAAACTGCGCGTCCGTATTGAGCACCTGGCCCATTAACAGTTCCGTTCCAACGCTGATCAGTTCAGCGATCATGTAAGTACACCTTCTTCCAAACTCAGGAGAAATTCACGCTTGCGCGGTTCCTGATGATATAATCCGCGCCGGACCATATGGTAAACAGCACGGACAGCCACAGCACGATGAGATCCAGGCGGAAACTCATAAGCCCTAATGAAGGCCATACGAGTATCAGCATGATCGCAGCGCATTGCGATATGGTTTTAGTCTTGCCCAGCCAGCTTGCCGCAATTACATTGCCGCTGCCCGCCGCGACAAGCCGAAAACCGCTGATGAGGAATTCCCTGCCGATTACGATGATTGCGGCGATGGGGGAGAGCATGCCGAACGACACCAGCATGACGAACGCGCTGCAGGTCAACAGCTTATCCGCAATAGGGTCCATCAGCTTGCCGAAATTTGTGATGATATTGCGCTTGCGCGCGATACTCCCGTCCAGAATGTCCGTAACATACGCAAGAGAGAATACGACAGCCGCTATGAGTTGCGCGTGCGGCGTGGATAGATAGAAACATGCGATGAATACCGGAACCAGCAATATGCGCAATATCGTAAGCTTATTTGGCAAATTCATAACAATTCCTCCCCAAGAATGTCATAGTCCCGCGCCTCCATGAGCCGGGCGCGCACATATAATCCTTCTCGATGGTGCGGTTTTGCTGACAGCAGTATGCTGCCGTCCACCTCGGGCGCTTCCGCGTAGGATCGTCCCCGCGTCAGGCTGCCGTTTGTGCTTTCAAGCAACACGGTAACTTCACTGTTCAGCCGCGCCGCGTTGCGGGCGCGTGAAATGCCCTGCTGCTGCAACATGAGCGCGTTCAGCCGCGCCTGCTTGATTTCCTCGGGAACCTGCTCCTTCATCAATGCGGCTGGCGTATCCTCCTCGGGCGAAAAGGCGAACGCCCCCACCCGATCGAAAGGATAATCCCTGAGGAAACGCAGCATATCCTCATGCTGCGCGTTCGTTTCGCCGGGGAACCCCACCATCATGGTGGTTCTCAGTATGAAATCCGGATGGTTCATGCGGATATAGTCGAGTATGCGCTCGATATGCGCGCGGTCGCCGCGCCGGTGCATGCGCCTGAGTATTTCGTCGTCCACATGCTGCAAGGGAATATCGAGGTACCGGCATATCTTTTCGTTTTCCGCCATGCCGCGAAGAAGCTCTTCCGTTACGGTATCGGGATATGTGTAGAGCACGCGGAGCCACACGAGGCCATCGAGCCTGCATAGCTCCTCCATCAGCGGAAGCAGCATGGGTTTGCCGTACAGGTCCACGCCGTAGCCGGACGTATCCTGCGCGATAAGGGTCAGCTCCGTTACGCCGCCGTCTACGAGCGCGCGCGCCTCATCCAGCAGAGCCGGCATGGGCACGCTGTTTAGAGGTCCGCGGATGAGCGGGATAGCGCAGTATGCGCAGCGATTGTTGCAGCCGTCGCCGATACGCAGATATGCGGAATATGGCGGCGTCGTCAGCTTGCGCGCGGCGGCGGGGGCGCAAACATGGCTGCCCGAAAGCAGGCCGGGCAGGCGCTCGTATTCACGCACGCCCAGAAATAGATCCACCTCGGGAAGCTCTTTTTTGAGTTCCTCGCGGTAGCGCTCGGATAAACAGCCGGTTACCACCAGCGTGCTGCAACTGCCTCTATCTTTATAGGCCGCCATTTCGAGTATGGCGTCGATGCTCTCCTGTTTGGCGGGCTCAATAAATCCGCAGGTATTGACGATAAGCACATCCGCCTGAGCGGGTTCAGATACGACGGTATGCCCCGCGGCCTCCAGCAGCCCGAGCATGCGCTCCGTATCCACGCGGTTCTTGGAGCAACCCAGTGAAATCACGCCAATTTTACTCATCTTGCAGTTCCCCCGGCGGGCTTGCGAAAATCTGCTCGTACTGTGCGCGCGTGATGAGCAGCTTCCTCGGTTTGCTCCCATCGAATCCGCTGACATATCCGTGCTGCTCCATGATGTCGACAAGGCGCGCCGCGCGCGCGTAGCCTACGCGCAGCCGCCGCTGTATCATGGATATGGAGGCTTGTCCGCTGTCCAGCACGATGCGCACGGCCTCGCCCAGAAGCTCGTCCTCCTGCTTGCCGTTACCCTGCGCGCCCGTACCCTGATCTTCTTCCATTTCGTCCATCAGATGTTCGTCGAATTCGGGCGCGAGCGCCTGCGATTGGAAATGCTTCACGATACGCTCCACCTCCTCGTCGGAGACATACGCGCCCTGCACGCGGACAGGCTTGCCCGCGCCGTTGGGGTGGAACAGCATATCGCCGCGGCCGAGGAGCTTCTCCGCGCCGCCGGAGTCGAGTATGATGCGCGAGTCGATGGCGGACGCCACCGCAAAGGCTATGCGCGAAGGGATGTTGGCCTTGATGAGGCCTGTTATGACGTCCGCGGAGGGACGCTGCGTCGCGACGATGAGGTGTATGCCGGCCGCGCGGCCAAGCTGCGCGATGCGGCAGATGCTGTCTTCCACGGTATCCGGCGCGACCATCATGAGGTCGGCCAGTTCGTCTATGATGATGACCAGCTTGGGCAGCTTGTTCAACGGGTCCTGCTGCAGTTCGTTGTAGCGCTCCAGATCCCGTGCGCCGAGCTTGGCGAATTTCTGGTAACGGTCCGTCATTTCACGGACGCCGCCCGAAAGCGCGCCGGCAGCCTTTTTGGGGTCGGTCACGACGGGCACCTTCAGGTGCGGCAGTACGCCGAACGCGGAAAGCTCGACTACCTTGGGGTCGACCAATATCAGCTGCAGCTCCTGCGGCGAGCATTTATATACGAGGGATATGATGACGTCGTTGATGCATACGCTCTTGCCGGAGCCTGTAGCGCCGGCAATCAGCAAATGAGGCATTTTGGCAAGATCGGCCACGATAACTTTGCCTGCGATATCCTTGCCGAGCGCCAGCGTGATGGGGGATTTGGCCGTCGCGAACTCACGGCATTCGACAACGTCCCGCAGTACGACGGTGGCGGTATCCTTATTGGGCACCTCTATACCTACCGCGGCTTTGCCGGGGATGGGCGCTTCTATACGCACGCGCGGTGCGGCGAGGGCAAGGGCGATATCGTCCGAAAGCGCGGTGATGCGGTTTACCCGTACGCCCGGCGCTGGCGCAAGCTCAAAGCGGGTGATGACGGGCCCAACGCTGATATTTACAATTTTGGCGGATACGTTGAAGCTTTCCAGCGTATCGACGAGCAGCTTTCCCTTTTCGGAAGGGGATTCCATGCTGCGCCCGTAGTTCGCGTGGGAGGGATTGAGCAGGCTGAAGGAGGGGGGCACGTACGGCGCGGGCTCCTCATGCTTTTGCGCCGCGGGCTCCGTGGGCGCGGATATGGGCGCGGACATGGGCGCGGACATGGGCGCAGGTTCGGTATCCAGTTGCATCTGCACCGCCACAAAGGGCTTGTTATCCCGGCAGGAGGCCGCGCGCTGCGCCGTGCGCAGCGGCGTGGCTGCAAAATCGTCCGGTTCGGCTTCGTCGTCGCCATAGAATGTTACGGTGGGCTCCTCCATTGTCGCTGAGTCTGCTGTGACCGGTTCAGACCTGACGGCAGTAGCGGCGGGAGATGCTGCTGCGGAAGCTGTGGCTGCGGATGCAAACGCGGCGGGCGCCGCCGCTTTTTTCTGCAGCGGGCCCTCCGTGGGCATGAAGGAGATATCCTCCGCGTCGTCCAAAATGGGCCTGCGTTTGGGCGTACTGGCCGATCTGCGCGGTTGAATAGGTTCCTCTTCGTCGATGGTTGCCGTGTAAAGCTCCCTGCGCGCGGCACACGCGTCGGACGCGTACTGCAGCCCTTCTTTTACCTTCACGCCGACTTGCTGGCCCGCTTTGCGCAGAGAAAGGCTGGTGACAAGCAGAAGTATGATGAGCAGACCTGCGATGAGGAATATGTACGTACCGGCCTCGCCCGTCAGGAGCAAGAGCGGATAGCACAACAGAGCGCCCAAAGCGCCGCCGCCTGAGCACGAGGTGGTGCCAAATACATATGCGTCCCGCACGTATATGGGGAATGTCGCCGTACCCAGCATAGGCCGTACAATGACATGCAAAAGGGTAAGCATGAGCAACACGGCGAACACAATGAGCGCAGTCCTTCCCTTCATGGGCTTCTTCGCCGCAAGGCTTATGAAAACGCCGCCGCCCAAAAGCAGCACCGGCGGCAGCGCGTACGCAAATAGGCCGGTCAAACCAAACAGCGCGGATGTAATGGCCGCGCCGATGAGACCCGCCGTTTCAAAATACAGGCAAACGCCCAGGAATATGCCGAGGGCAATTAACGCGACGCCCCACACCTCGCGGCGTGTCTGTTGCGCCTCGTTCCTTTTTTTTGCCCGGTTTGCCAAACGATCGCACCTCCGCCTTACCGGCACAACATCGGATTGCGCGCCCATTTTACCTCGCGGGCGCATATAAACCTAACTTATTATACAGCAGAAAACAGCGGCGCGCAAACATAGCTCTGTACGGCGATCAATCCCTGAATCCGTTGGGATGCGTACTGTGCCATTTCCATGCCGAGGCGACGATCTCCTCTATTCCGGGTATTCGCGGTTTCCAGCCCAGCAGGCTGCGCGCCTTCTCGCTGGAGGCCACCAACTGCGCAGGATCCCCTGCGCGTCGCGGCCCGACCGACTGAGGTATTGGATTTCCCACCACTCGCTCGGCCGCCTCGATGACTTCCTTGACTGTGAAGCCCACGCCGTTGCCCAGATTAAAAATGTCGCTGCCCCCTCCCCCGAGCAGGTACTCCATGGCCAGTATGTGCGCTTGCGCCAGATCGCTCACATGGATATAGTCGCGCACGCAGGTGCCGTCCTTGGTGGGGTAATCGTCCCCGAATATGTCGATACGTTCCCGCTGCCCCAGCGCGGTCTTGAGTATGAGGGGGATCAGATGCGTCTCGGGCGCGTGCGCCTCGCCGATGCATCCGCTCTCATGCGCGCCGCAGGCGTTGAAATAGCGCAGCGAAACATAGCGAAGGCCGTACGCCCTTTCCGCCCAATAAAACATGCGCTCCATAGCCAGTTTGGTTTCGCCGTATGCATTGGTCGGAACTGTCGGATCATCCTCCTGTATGGGAATGCGGACGGGCTCCCCGTAGGTCGCCGCGGTGGAGGAGAATACGATTTTCTTTACGCCGTGCGCAACCATGCTGTTAAGCAGCACGCGCGTGCCGTTGAGATTGTTGTCATAGTATTTGAGTGGGTTGGCCATGCTTTCGCCTACCAGCGAATTGGCCGCGAAATGGATGACGATATCCACTCGCTCCTTCTCCAGTACGCTGTCGACAAACGCCCCGTCGCGAAGATCGCCCCTATAGAACCGAGTCGCGGGGTGTACCGCCTTGCGGTGGCCTGTCTCCAGATTATCAAGCACGGCGACGTAGTGGCCGCTCTCAGCCAGGGCGTCCACCGTATGCGACCCGATATAGCCGGCGCCGCCGGCGACCAAAATGTTAGACATGCATACCTCCCAGTTCTTGTCCTAATGCGCATCCGCCCACGGGCCGGATGGCAAGCGCAAAGCAGCTATCCTCGCCGAACGCCGCTTGCATAATCCCTTCAAATGTCTTCCTGTGCGCATGGGGAACCAGCGCCTGTATGGTGCCCGCGAACCCGCCGCCGTGCACGCGCCACGCGCCGGTATCTCGCAGGCAATCCCGCGCGAGCGCCAGCGCAAGCGAGACGCTGCGTTCCGCTTCGCTGGATACGGGATAGATGTTCTGCAGTTGCCCCATCGAAGAGTCGCCCGATTCAAGCATGAGTGCGCGGTAGCAATCTATGTCCGCTTTGCGCAGGGCGTCCGCCATGGCAAGCACGCGCCGGTTTTCTTCAAAGAAGTGCAGCGCGCGCAGCAGCGCGCGGTCGGGTACCTTCCCCCGCAGTTTCGGCAGCCCTGCGCGGAACGCATCTTCGTCCACCTCGCTGAGCGTCTCGCACTGGAACTGTGTGGCGACGGCGCGCATCTCCCCGGGGATGGAGGCGTATTCAGGCGTCAGATTTGCGTGGCTGCCCCCCGCGTTAACGACGTAAAGCGTATACCCCCGCGCCTCAAAATCGCAGGGAACCGGCTGCGCGACAGGCCGGGCGGGGTCGGTGAAATCGATGCAGTGTACGCCGCCGAGCGCCGAGGCGGATTGATCCATCAATCCGCTGGGCTTGCCAAAATAGACGTTTTCCGCGAACTGCCCGGCCTTTGCGATCTCCAGCGCCGGAATTTCACCCGCGTTGTAAAGCGTATTCTGGATGGAACCGAGCAGTACCTCCAGTGCCGCCGAAGAGGACAACCCGCTGCCCTGCGGGACGTCGGACTGCACGTATGCGTCAAACCCGCCAATGCGGTATCCGGCGCGCGCAAGCCCCGCCGCCACGCCGCGCAGCAAAGCGGCGGTCGTGTTTTTCTCTGCCTCACGCAAGGCCGGATCGTGAATGTCGGCCTTTGCCTCGCCATACCCCTCCGAATAAAGCCGCATGACGCCGCTCTCGCTGGGGCGGACTGCCGCCACGATATCCAATGTGACGGCTGCGGCCAACACCCTGCCGCGCTGGTGATCGGTATGGTTGCCGCTCAGCTCGGTACGGCCGGGCGCGCTGACGATCGCTAGGGACGTATCCGTAAAGCGCTCTGAAAATCCTTTTATCACACGCAGATACCGCGCGCGCTGTGCAGCCGCATCGCGCGTGTACAGGCTGTGCAGCGCAAACTCGCCTTCGGGGGAGGAAAGAAAGCCCTCCCACGCCTTGGCAGGCCGGAATAAATCCTGCATATCTGCGTCCTCCATGCTGTTCGGCGCGATGATAAAGGCCGCGCGCTTACCTTTTTAATGCGTTCTTCCTGTATGACTCTTGCTCTTGGGAAAAACGTATCTTTCACGTCCCATCCCCTTGGGTCATTATATCATAGGGAGGCAAACCCGAAAACACCCTGGAAGCCGCGTTCGTTTTGCTCCTGCAGGGTGAAGTTTTCCGCCGGAACTGTCATTTGGTATTTGATCCGACGCGATCATACTCGCCTGTATTCGACAAAGGCAGGAGGCTTAACTGCACCGCCGATGCCAAATGAAAAGCACTCTTCGGACCAAAGAGAAAGCGACATGCCGGTGTCCATATTGAATCAAATCTTTAGGAAGCTAATCGCAGGACTGCCCAAATAGCAGGGGCATCCAAATAGTAGTTGTTTACTGCACGGCGATTCTATGCCATGATAGTGATATACATATCGCAGGGCGCTTGAGGTCATTGTTCTTTTGATCCTCTCGTGCTTCTGCTGGAACGACGCGAGGCACTATTACAATAGAATGTAAGGAGTCCCAGGCATGGAGTTGCTCGGCAGATTGAGAAATGATCCGCGTACCCGCAACGCCTATACGGTAGCCTGCGCTTTCGTGGCGCTGTATTGCTGGTACACCGCGTTTTGGGACAACGTGAATCTGGAAACACGCGCGGCTGAGCTGGGCGTGGGCTTCAATACGGTGTTGGGCGGATTCCAGCTCGCGTGCGTAGCCGCAGTTGTGTTTGGTTTCTTCTGTATCAGGGGCGAGTATTTGTCTCGTCCGCGTCCGCTATGGATCGCTGCGCATGCGCTGGCATTCGCATGCATGCAAGTGACGGCGCTTTCGCCCACCCGCGAGCTGATGCTTGGGGCTGCGATTGCAGGAGGCGTTTGCGTGGGCCTGGTCGGCTACCGGCTGTTTTACGGTATGTTCTTTTACATATCCAAGCCAAATCCCGTCCGTGCCGTGGCTATTGCGTATATATTCATTCGAACGTATATTTACACCTATGCCATTGCTCCTGTGGATCGTCTTCCAGTTCTGTTTTTTTTCGTGCAGGCGGCGACGCTGCTGGTGAGCCTGACGCTGAGCCTGCTGTTTCGGGGCAACGATATTGAGATCCGCCACTCGCTGCGGGAAAATGACTTTCAACTGCGGGATACCTGGCCTACGCTGTTATATGTAGCCGGCTTTCAAATCTGCCTTTCTCTGTACCAGGGGATCGTTGTTCCTCAGCTTCCCAAAAGTCCCTGGCTGAACGCGTACCAGATCCTCCCCAGCGTGGTGACGATATTTTGCATGCTTCGGTTCAGCCGGTTCTTTACAATCGCCAATACCGTGCGCCTGTTCCTTGTGATGGTCGCGGGCGGGTTCCTGTCTTTTCTGGCGTTGGAGCATAACAGCCGCCTTCTGGTGGATACCTTCATACAGCCGGCCTACCTGTTTGCCAACACGTTCTATATCTGGCTGATTTACAGCATATTCTTCACGTATGGAAACAAATACTTAAAACTCAGGTTGTTTCTTTGCCTGAACGCGGCGGTGCATTACCTCTCGCTCATTGCCGTAAAGGCGGGGAACATGTGGCTTTCCGGCCATCCCAAATTCTCCCTCGCAGCCTTGCCGCTGTTGTTCGGGCTGTTTCTGCTTGTTTCGGCGGTGGACGCGTTCGTAAAGAAGATCAATGCCCAACGCGAGTATATCGAGGGCCAGAAGGAGCAAGAAGTGCTCCTGCCGCCCGAGCATCCTTCCGTGCTGGAAATACGGGATGGTTTTCTTCGTTCCCTAAGCGCGGATACTGTTCTGACACAGTGCGAGCAGGATGTACTTTGCTACCTTATCGCCGACCACGGCGAGGAAATGACAGCCTACTATATGGGACTCCATCAACGAGAAATAGCGGCGGCTGTAAAAAGCATACTCTCCAAATGCGGCGTCGGCACCAAAGCGGAGCTGATGATGCGTATCGGGCGGCTGGCCGCGCCGTCGGCACAGGCTGAGGATGCGGAGGCGACGATGCTTTCCTATCCACTTACCGAACGGGAGCGCGAGGTATGCAGACTCTTGATTGCGGGGAAAACAGTAAAGCAGATTGCGGCCGAGCTGTTCGTCAGTTTCTCAACCGCTCACGCGCACTACAAATCCGTTTATAGAAAGCTGGGCGTCACTTCCCGCGCGGAGCTGTTGCGTTTGTTTATGAAGGTATAGCATTGCCGGAAAATTCCCGAAAAACCGAAAGCCTCCGGTCATTCCGGAGGCTGTTCTGCGCTTATGCGCCGGTTCGATTTTAGGCGTTACAAAGCTATTCGATCGTGCCTTTCCCCTTCGTCACGTTGACGACGTACCCATCCTGATCGTAAGAAAAGGCAACCAGCAGGATTTGCCCTTCCTCCGCGGATTTTTTCCCCAGCTCTCCCGAGCCCGGGACCACGTTCAGATCGATATCCTGCGTCACCAGCCAGCCGTCGTCCATCAGCCGCGTTACATACGCAAGCAAATCGTCATACACCGCATCGCTTGTATACGTGTACTGTTTGGACGATACCCCGTTTTTTGTCGAGGATTCCACGCCGGAAACCTCTCGCTCTCCCACAACCGAGGTAATACTGGGAATTTTGTCTCCTCCTATTTCGTACTGTGTGAGCTTTGCCGCATCCGCCAAAGCTGCCCCACAGCCGGTGAACAGCGATACGAACAGCGTCATCAACAGCAGCGACGTCATAAGCCTGATCGTTTTTTTCATATTATCGTCCTTTCATGCAATTTTGCCATATGCTACGCCAGCGGGAATGTCTCAACCACCCACGGCGGGTCGAGCGTCATCACCAGGAACTGGCGGATATTCACCTCCACAGGCTCGTTTTCGTTTACAAGCAAATACTCGTCGTAAAACGCGAGCGTCTCCATGGGGGCAAGCGAGGGGACCGTGAGGTAGACGGGCTCGAATGTAAACGGATGCCGCAGCTCCTCGCCGTTCTGCAGGACCTCCACGTATAGGGTCTGCGTATCAATTTCCTCGTCGGAAAGATTGGTCATTTCGTAATGAAGTACGATACCC
>JAEWWD010000038.1 GCA_023396535.1 Bacillota bacterium | reverse complement strand
CGCAGTACAAACACAGTATGTTCCTCCACGCGGCGCGCGGCCTTTTTCCCGCGAACGGGAAGCTCCGTTTCCCGCCCCTCCCTATGCGCGCGGCAAAGCGCGGCGAGAGGGCACTGAGCGCAGCGCGGCACGGCGTTGGGCAGGCAAACGCATGCCCCTAGTTCCATCAGCGCCTGATTAAACGCGCCGGGATTATCAGCGGGAATCATATCCCGCACGGTCTTCTCGGCGGCGGCGCGCGTAGCGGGTTGCGCAATGTCCAGTTCGCTGCCCGAAAGGCGCGCGAGTACGCGCAGCACATTTCCATCCACCGCTGGTTCCGCCGCGCCGTACGCGATGGAAGCGACGGCGCCCGCTGTATACGGGCCTATCCCGGGCAATGCGCGAAGCTCTTGTACATCTGAAGGCAGTACGCCACCATGGCGTTCCATTACGAGCTTCGCCGCCCGCTGCAAGTTGCGCGCGCGGCTGTAATACCCCAGTCCTTCCCACAGCTTCAGAAGCGTTTCTTCCTGAACTTCCGCAAGCGCCCGCATATCCGGCAATGCTTTCATAAACCGCAGGAAATACGGCTTAACCGCCTCCACCCGCGTCTGCTGCAGCATAATCTCGCTGACCCATACGCGGTAAGCGTCCGTATTCTCGCGCCACGGGAGCTCCCGCGCGTTCTGCTTATACCACGCGAGAAGGGGCTCCGCGACAGGCAGCGGCAGAAACGCAGTCACACTGTTTTCCACAGCAGCCTGTTCTCCACAAACGCCGCTTCCATTTTTCCCTGATCCAGCAGGTACGCAAGATAGGAACGCAGCGTGCTCCCCACCAGCACATACTGGTTAAAATCCATTGTCAGGCTATAATGATCGAATACCAGCTTGATGATTTCTTCCGCAGTGCGCGGCGTTTTGCAAAGCTCCAGCAGCAGCGCGATAATTTCAAACACTTTATCGCGGTTTGCGCGCACAAGCGGGCGTATGTCCGCCGCGGGCTCGGCATGCGCGGGCACGAACAGCGCCGCGTTCAGCTCCTCCACGCGGTCGAGCGTAAAAAGATATTGTTCCACGTCATAGATAAAATTGATATGGTATTTTTCTATGATGTTGGCGCCCATCACGCAATCGGCCAAAAACACCACGTCGTCCGGCGTACGTACGCCGATCATATCGAAATAGTGCCCGGGCAGAGGGATGATCTCAAAGCCCTGCGGCAGACCTTCCGACGTATCCCCCGCGGGGAGGCTGGGCTGCGCCATCAGGAATTTGTTGCGCAGCGGCTTAGGGGGATACCCGCCGTACAGGAAGGACGGCTCCAATACAGGGAACTGTGTAAATGTGTTTTCTATGCTGCTCCCGCGTATTTCACAGCCTGTACGCTGCTGCAAAAAAGCGTTGCCGCCGATATGGTCCGCGTTGGAATGCGTATTGAGTATGGTTTTCAGTTCCCACCCGTTAGCCGTCAGGTGCTGATTGATTTTACGCCCGGCATCTTTATCGTTGCCGCTGTCGATCAAAGTCGCGGCCCCGTATTCCACATACAGGCCTATCGTCGCCGGGGATTTGATGATATAGGTGCTCTCTCCCACCTGTTCAAGCTCGTACACAACGCTCGCCTCGCTTTCCCTACCAGTATCGGCGGCAGAGGGGGGCTTGTCAAGTTTAGGAAGAATATACCCGGTTTTGTAACAGGAATATCACATTGCGGTATTTGCATTTTATGAAAGCTGCGGTATAATCGTTTTAGCACTCGTCGTTCGTGAGTGCTAATACTACGAGCGAAAGGTGATACTATGGCACTGCAACCCTTCCAGGCAGAATCGAAAAGGTTATTGGACCTGATGATCAATTCCATCTACACGCACAAGGAGATATTTTTAAGGGAACTCATCAGCAACGCAAGCGACGCCATCGATAAGCTGTATTACAGGGAGCTTGGCTCCGGTTCTACAGGCCTGGCGAAAGAAGATTTCTTCATCTCCATCGAGGCGGACAAAGCCGCCCGCATACTGAAAATATCCGACAACGGCTGCGGCATGACGCGGGACGAGCTGATACAGAACCTCGGCACCATCGCGGACAGCGGCACGCTTCGCTTTAAATCCGAACAGGGCGCGACGGACGCCGAAATCATCGGCCAGTTCGGCGTAGGCTTCTATTCCGCGTTCATGGCGGCAAAGCGCCTGATGGTCGTAAGCCGCGCGTACGGCTCCGACGAAGCGTGGCAGTGGGAGAGCGAAGGCGCGGAGGGCTATACGGTAACGCCTGCGGAAAAAGAGGGCTACGGTACAGACGTCATACTGAATCTGAAGGAGGATACGGAGGACGAGCAATACAGCGAGTATCTTGATTCGTACCGCATCCGCTCCCTTGTGAAAAAGTATTCCGATTATATCCGCTACCCCATCCGCATGGCGGTGGAAAAGAGCCGCCCGCGCGAAGACAATAAAGAGGAATACGAAACGTACACCGAAATTGAAACGCTCAATTCCATGGTACCGCTGTGGAAGCGCAGCAAATCCGAGCTGACGCAGGAGGCGTACGACGCCTTCTATCAGGAGAAGTTCTACGATTACGAGAAACCGCTTCGTACCGTGCATACCAGCGCCGAGGGCGCAGTCAGCTACCACGCGCTGCTGTTCTTCCCCGGCCGCGCGCCTTACAACTATTATACGAAGGAATTTGAGAAGGGCCTGCAGCTTTATTCGAGCGGCGTGCTCATCATGGAGAAATGCGCGGACCTGCTGCCGGACCATTTCAGCTTCGTGCGCGGCCTCGTCGACTCCCCCGATCTCTCCCTGAATATTTCTCGGGAATTGCTGCAGCACGACAGGCAGTTGAAGGTCATCGCCACCAATATCGAGAAAAAGATCAAGAACGAGCTGACCTCCATGCTTCTGGAGGACCGCGAGAACTATGAAAAGCTGTGGGCGGCGTTCGGCCTGCAGATGAAGTACGGCGTATACAGCGGCTTCGGCCAGAACCGGGCTGCCCTGGAAGATTTGCTGCTGTTCCACTCCATGGACAAGAACAATCTCGTTACGCTGCGCGAATATGTGGACGCCATGCCCGAGGCGCAGAAGGCCATTTATTACGCGAGCGGCGCGTCCGTGGCCCGCATCGAAAAGCTGCCGCAGCTCGACAGGCTGCGCGAACGGAATTACGACGTGTTGTTCCTGACGGACGACGTGGATGAATTCGCGCTGCAGATGCTGCAGAAATACGCCGAGAAGCCCTTCCAGTCCGTCGCGGCGAGCGACCTTGACCTGGGCGACGAAGAGGAAAAGAAAGCAGCCGAGGAACAGAGCGCCGCGCATAAAGCGCTGCTCGACGATATGACCGACGCATTGAGCGGCCGCGTGAAGGCCGTGCGCGTATCC
>JAEWWD010000309.1 GCA_023396535.1 Bacillota bacterium | reverse complement strand
GGAAGGAGTCGTAGCTGCCGCGTACTTCGTCCTTTTGCGCCGTGCCCATGAAGGTGGGGCCGTTGAATTTCTCGCGCTCCCGTTTGATCTCCGGCTCCACGGCGGCATACAGCTCGTCGACGAGCGCGTTGACGCGATCGGGGGCGTACACCGTTTTTATGATTTCAGCGAACCGGCGGCAAAACGCGTCCCGCCAATCCGCATTTTTGAGCATGGCGTTGAACAGGTCGGACGCCGCGGGCGCGGAGCCGCGCCGGAGCGTAACTGTCTGGTGGTTACTATTGCTCCAGCCCCAGCAGAAGTCGTAGTAGACCCATTTCCATTTGCTGCCGGGCAGCTTGTAATACTGGATGTTGGCGTAATCCGAATTTCCCACGTACAGCTCGCAGATCATATAATCCATGAAGCTGTTCACGTCCATGCGCTCCTCCACATACCGGTAGTTTTCGGCGGAGGAGAGGTCGTGCGATTTGACGTAATTCATCAGATCCAGCCATTCCTTGTTGCTGCCGTGGGATACCTGGCTGCTTGCCTTCAAAAGGTCAAGGTTGTCGGAGTCCTGCGTGCCCTCGTGCTGTGCTACGAAGAAGCGGCTGCGCTTTTCCTTCAGGAAATATACGCCCCAGTATTCGCCGTTCAAATACAGCACATATGGCTTATACGCCTGATAAAGCATGTCGACGTCCGTACCCTCGAGCAGGCCGGCGGAGAGCTCGTCGCGAATCTTGCCGCGGTTCTGATCCTGCGCGCCGGGGCGCAGCACCAGCGATTTATACTCCGTAAACGGCCGGTTGTCAAAGAAGGAATACGCCATCGCGGAGCTTCCGTATTCCGCGCGCGCGATGACGTTGAAGCCCTTCTGCGCGCGCCCGCGGCCGTACGCGCCCGCGATGCGGATGGACACGTTCTGCGAAAACGCCTGCGTTTTCGTATCGTCGCCGAATACGGCGAAGCTGGCGGGGCGCTCCCATGCCGTCTGCACCTCTTCGCCCTGTATGCCCCGCCCCTGATAGAAGTTGGCGGTTAACAGCGAGTCCCCATAGGGGAGGTCCGGGTCGTAATTCTCGCCGAAGGCGTAAATGCCCGTCTTTTCATCCCACAAATTGTCCGGGTCTGTCACCAGCGTCACGATGGGGAGCGTGTGGTTCACATCGTCCCCCGTGAACAGATACGTGCCGGAATTGACGCTGCCCGTCAGATAACCGTCCCGTACGGCGACCGCGCGGATGACGGTGTTGTGGTCAAGCGATATAGGCCCGTCATAGCGGTGTGAGCCGGCGGTGGGGGTGGTGCAGTCGGTCGTGTAGTAGATGGTTTCACCCTTATTCGCGGAAAGGGCGACGCTGACGCCCGCATCGTATACACCGGGCAGCGTGGAGAAGGAGGGCAGACTGGTTACGCCCAATGCGCCGTCGCCGTTCTTCGCGCCGGGGGTGGAGGAAGCATAATACAAAAGCTTGCCGTCGGTCCGGCCATAGCTGATATCCGGGCCCCCGGAAGGAAGCAGCAGCTTGTCCAGCAGTTCCCCGTCAGGTGAGAACAGCAGCAGGGGTTCCCCTGTCTCAGACAGGGAGAAGTTGGTTTCCAGCGTTTTTTTTTGCGTATCCCGCACGTCCGCGCCGGTGGCGAGTACCACGAGGTATTCGCCCGGATTGATGGTGATATCCGGGAATGTCCATAGCGCGGGGTTGTTGGGGTTGTCGGAAAGCGCGTAATTCAGCAGGCTGACTGGCGAGGATGAGCTGTTGTACAGCTCGATCCAGTCCGGCGTGGTACTCCCTGCCGTATAGGAACCGGCGTTGCTCGCCATAGCTTCCGAAAGCATCACAGCGCCCTTGGGGAGGGCGCTGGTGCTGGAAAAGGTCGCAAACCCTTCATCCGTATTGGGGTACCCCGGCGTGGGCCGCGCTGTGGATTTCCATTCTCCCGTACCATCCGGCTCGCGGGCCATGGACTGGTCGGCCTCCTGCTGTGGGTAGGTAAAGCTGTCTATGATGCCGCCCTCCGGCGAGGAGAACACGACGGCTTCCCCATAAGCGCGCAGCGAGAACGGCGCGTTCCATTCCTCGTCGATATAGCCGTCCCGCCCGGAACAGCATACAAGCAGGAAGCCCTTGGCGGGAACGACTGTGCCGGAAGGGAACGCCCATTTCATGGGCTGGTTCACATCATCTGAAAGGCCGCAGCCGGAGATATCGACGTCCTGATCGGTCGTATTGCAAAGCTCCAGCCAATCCGGATAATCGCCGGCCTTGCCGGGCAGCGTGGTGGCGTTGCTGGCCATGAACTCGTTGATGCGTATGCCGTTGTCGGTCACGTTGACCTTGAGGGATTCCCGGTATTGCGCGGCGCCTTCCTCGGTGTTGGGAAACCCGGGGGAGGGATAGGAAAGCTCCTGCCACGCGCCGGTCGCGTCGTCATACGCGAGCACCGCGTCAGAGGCGACGCTGCGCAGTTGCATGCTGTCCACGACATGGCCGGAAGTGTTGGAAAGTATCAGCGCATCCTGTGCGGAGAGCTTGAAAGCCGCGTGCATGGCGCCTTTCTCGGCGTCGCCGGAGCAATACACCACAAGATATCCCTTTGCGGGCACAACCGTTCCGGTGGGGAACGCCCATTTCGCGGCGGCGAGCTTATCGTCCGAGAGCCCGTAGCCGGATATATTCACGTCCTTGTCCGACGCGTTATACAATTCCAGCCAATCCGGGAAATTACCGTTCCCGTCGGAGACTGTGCCCTTGTTGGAGGTCATCACCTCGTTGATGCGGATGCCGGTATTGCCGGCTTCACCCGTGCCCGCGGAGCCGTCGTGCATCGTAAACACCAGAAAAAGCCCTGCTGTACACAGCACGGCCACGAATATCAGCAACAGCAGGCGACGAATGCGCACGGTATAAATGCGCTCCTTTCAAAGCGCGCAAAAGGCGCGTCAAATACTGCCGCGGAGACGACCCCGAACGGCTTTCCTTAGTGTATCATAAAGCCTTGCATATGGAAACGAAAGGTACAAAAATTCATAAATTGTTTGTCAGAAACAAATCAATGCTCGGGCGGGCCTATTGTATTTTCCCGTTCGCGCACCCATTCGCGCGTGAGTCGATAGCACAGCGCCGCCACCGGTGTGCCCAGCAGCATGCCCCATACGCCGAACAGGCCGCCGCCTATGATGATGCTCGCAAGCACCCATATGCCCGGCAGACCGATCGCGCCGCCCACAACATGCGGATATATGAAGTTGTTCTCGAT
>JAEWWD010000276.1 GCA_023396535.1 Bacillota bacterium | reverse complement strand
GCGAGCTCCGCCGTGTCCGCGCACAATACCGAGGATAGCGAGCCAAAACGGCTGATGAGGCTGTGCGCGATATCGTTGGTGTTGCGCCGCGGTATGGCGTAGGTCAGCAGCAGCTCCAGCAGCTCGTGCTCCATAAAGCCGTTCGGCCCGGTTTTGATATACCGCTCCCGCAGGCGCTGTCTGTGCCCTTCGTGCATGTGCCGCCCCCGTTTACTGGGAATTCAGCTGTTTTTCCAGCTTATGCTTGATGCGCTGCAGCGCGTTGTCTATCGTTTTGGTGGGCCGGTTCAAAAGCCCTGCGATTTCCACGTACGAACGCCCTTCAAGATACAGCGCGAGGCAATCGCGCTCAAGCGGGGAAAGGGATTCCCGAAGCTGCTGCTCCATCGCTGTATACGTTTCCTGGCTGATGAAGTTTTCTTCCGGGTCGCTCACGCGCGCGGCGCTGATGACGTCTATCAGCGTCCGTTCCGGCCCTTCCGGATAGATGGGCTTATTGAGCGATACATAGGAATTGAGCGGTATGTGCTTTTGACGCGTGGCGGTTTTGATAGCCGTGATCATCTGCCGCGTAACGCACAGCTCCGCAAAGCTCCTGAAAGAGCCCCCCGTCTTATCCGGATTATAATCCCGTATTGCCTTGTATAGCCCTATCATGCCTTCCTGTATGATATCCTCGCGGTCCGCCCCCACAAGGAAGTACGAGCGCGCCCGTCCCCGGATGAAATGCTTGTATTTTTCATACAGCATATCCTCCGCCGTGCGGTCGCCCGCGCGCGCGGCGGCGATGAGCGCCTCGTCCGTCATGGAAAGATACGGCAGGAACTCCTGATCAAGCTCCATAGAATACACCTTTATCGCCTTTGAACCATATGGAAAACAGGGCAACTATTTCGCGGCGTCCTGGCGGTTTTTCTCAAACAGCAGAACGGCCGCCGCAACGGAGGCGTTGAGAGAATCCATAGGTCCGCGCATGGGGATGGATACGAGGTGGTCGCATTTGTCGCGTACCAGGCGGGAAAGGCCTTCCGCCTCGTTGCCTATTACAAGCGCGAGTGGGCCGCTCATATCCACATTGGCCATGGGCGTGCCGTCCATATCCGCGCCGGCGATCCAGACGCCCGCTTCCTTGAGTTGCTCGATGGCCACGGAAAGATTGACCACCTTGGCCACCTTGACATACTCGACCGCGCCCGCGCTGGCCTTGGCCACCGCCGCCGTTACCGACGCCGCGCGCCGCTTGGGCAGTACGACGCCGTGCACGCCCGCGCAGGCCGCGCTGCGCAGCATGGAGCCGAGGTTGTGCGGGTCGTTGATTTCATCGAGGAGAAGCAGGAAGGGCGGTTCGCCGCGTTCCTTGGCGAGGGCCAGTATATCGTCAAGCGTGGCGTATTCGATATCCGGCACCATGGCGAGTATGCCCTGGTGGTTGCCCGGCTTGCCGCCATGCCCGAAGGGCATGCACAGCTCATCCAGCCTCTTGCGGTCGACAGTGCGTATAACCAAGTTGTTATCGCGGGCCATTCCGATAATCTCGCGCAGGGAGCCGTCCTGCTCTTCCACGACGAGTATGCGGTCTATGCTGCGTCCGCTTTTGATGGCTTCGCGTACCGCGTTGCGGCCCATGAGGAAATAGGGCAGTTCATTCGTTTCTGAAACGGCGGCGTCCGGGCGGTCGTCGGTCTGCGGCGTTTCGGGGAAGGGTCTGCTGTCGCCGTCCTCGTAAGGCTTCCTGTTGTAGGGCTTGTCTGCGTACGGCTTCTTCTCGTAGGTTTTTTTCTCGAACGGCTTCTCGTCGCGGTCGCCATATGGCCTTTTGCCGTAGGATTTATCACCGTAGGATTTATCCCCATACGGTTTTTTCTCGTAGGGCTTTTTTTCGAATGGTTTGCCGTCGCGCTCGCCGTAGGGCCTTTTGCCGTAGGGCTTATCGCCGTAGGGTTTATCTCCATACGGCTTTTTCTCGTAGGGCTTTTTCTCAAACGGCTTGCCGTCGCGGTCGCCGTAGGGCTTGTCTGCGTACGGCTTTTTCTCGTAGGGTTTTTTCTCGAACGGCCTGTCGTCGCGCTCGCCGTAGGGCTTTCTGCCATAGGGTTTTTCGCCGTACGGCTTATCTCCGTAAGGCTTGTCTCCATACGGCTTCTTGTCATAGGACTTTTTTTCGAACGGCTTGCCGTCGCGGTCGCCATATGGTCTTTTGCCGTAGGGTTTTTCGCCGTACGGCTTATCTCCGTAAGGTTTGTCTCCATACGGCTTCTTGTCATAAGACTTTTTTTCGAACGGCTTGCCGTCGCGGTCGCCATAGGGCCTTTTGCCGTAGGACTTGTCGCCGTACGGTTTATCGCCATAAGGTTTGTCTGCGTAAGGCTTCTTCTCGTAGGGTTTTTTCTCGAACGGCTTGCCGTCGCTCTCGCCATATGGTCTTTTGCCATAGGGCTTTTCGCCGTACGGTTTATCGCCGTAGGGTTTGTTCCCGTACGGCTTCTTATCGTAAGGTTTTTTTTCGAACGGTTTATCGCCCCGGTCGCTGTTTGGTTTGTTGCCGTACGGCTTATCGCCGCGGCTTCCGCCGCTGTAGGGTTTCTTGCCGTAAGGCTTATTGCCGCGGCCGTTTTGGAATGCCATCGTATATCCTTTCTATTCAGCCATCGTCGGTATGATGGCGAGAACGCGTATGGGCTTGTCGCTGCGATTACCCAGCGAATGGCGCTCGCCGTTGCGGCACAGGTGCGCGTCGCCGGGTTTCAGCGTCTCGAATTTATCGCCGTCTAGAACGGTGGCCTCCCCTTCGAGCACGTAAAACGCTTCCGCTTCGGCTTCGTGCAGATGTGCGCCTATGGAGCAGCCCGGTTCCATCGTAATGACGGAAAGCAGCCTGAGGTGGGGGATATGCTCGTCAAACAGCGGCATGATGCTTACGTCGCCTTCTCCGTCCCGCAAATTGTGATGGATAGCGGGAGTCATATCTTTCTGGTATCGTATCATGGTAGTGCCCCTTTCATCTGTAAATATTTTTTGTGTAGCCCGCGCGGGCTTTATTCCGGCAGCAGTGCAATTCCCATGAGTTCCCGTATGCGGACGTCGTCCCCCCTGAGGAACAGATATCCCAGCACCGCCTCCAGTCCCGTGGCGGCGCGGTAATCCGCGATAGAGGCACTTTTCGGCACTGTACCCATATGCGCGTTTCGGCCGCGGCGGAACACCGCGGCCTCTTCTTCGCGAAGAATGGGCAGTATGCGCGCGCTGGCCTGCGCCTGCGCGCTCGCGCGCACCATTGCCGCGGCCTGCAAATGCAGGGTATGCACCGTGGCGTCCGAGCGGTGCAGCAGCAGTGTGCGTACATACAGGTCGTACACCGTATCCCCTATGTACGCGAGAGACAACGGGGCCATACGCGCGGCGTCACACGCCGGCAATCCGGGCTGCATCGCGCGTATTTCGTCCGAGAAACTCATAGGCGGTCGATAAAGCGATCCCGTATTTTGTGGTTATTGGGCGCTTCGATGCCGTGCTTGTCCGCCATGCGGCAAAGCTCGCCCGCAAACAGATCCATTTCCGTGGGCTTGCCTGGCTCATTGATATCGCGCAGCAGCGACGGCGTGCTGTCGTACGGCATATCGGCCACAGTTTTCGCGATGCGGTTCTTCAGGTCGTCCGGCATGTCCACGCCCTCCGCCTTCGCGATAAGCAGTATTTCGTCCACCAGCCCCATCAGAAACTCATACATATGCGGCGTTTCACGCAGTTTGCCCACGGGCACGTTGAAAAACACGCAGGCTTGGCCATTGGTGCTTATGAGCGACCATTTCAGCCACATCTCGCGGACGATATCGTCGGGGATCTCGGTACTGATGCCGCTCTCGTTGAGCATATCCCGAAGCCTGAACAGCGTTTCGGGCTGCTCAGCGGCCTTCTTGCCGGGAATGCCCATGCAGATGCGGTTGAGCGCGCCGCCTTTTTCAATGACGCCGGGGGCGGTGATGCGACTGAACACGTAGATGCATCCGTCCAGCGCAATGCCCTTGTCCATCCCTGCGGCGATGCGCTTATGCGTGTTGACGCCGTTGAGCATGGGGATGAGCAGCGTATCCGGCTTCACGCAGGGGCGGACCTGGTCCAGCGCGGCAGCAAGGCCGTAACTCTTGGGGCAAAGCAATATGACATCCTGTTCGCCGGCCTCAGAGGGGTTGTCCGTGCACAAGGCGGGGCGAACGGTGAAGCGTTCTCCGTTGTTTACCAGCGTCAGGCCGTTTTCGCGTATGGCGTTCAACTGCGCGCCCCTGGCGACGAGCGTGATATCGCCAAATTTCCGGCTAAGCATGGCGGCGAGGTATCCGCCGATGCCGCCGGCTCCTACGATCATGATTTTCATATTGATGAGAGTACCTCCGATCATTCCTGGCATACGCGCTGCGATTTTCCGCGCATAGCTAAGAATATTATACGGCACAGACGCGGTGCGAGGCAATGAGCAAAGTGCCGCCGTATGCACAGGGCTTGGCTTAAACAGCTATGCGCCGGGCGTAGTGGCGACGGGAGGAGTGGCCGTGGGCATGGACGGGGCGCCGGCGAAATAGGCCGCGACGCCGGCCACGATGCCTTCGGCGAGTTTGCGCTGGTGCAGCGGGTCCTGCAGCAGTTGTTCGTCTGTCGCGTTGGATAGGAATCCGCACTCTATGATGACCGCGGGCGCTGTGCTTTCGCGCAATACGAAATAGTCTCCCGGGTTTGCAGGCCGCTTGGGATGGTCTATCTTTGTGCATACCGCCGTAATGACGGCGGTGGCCAGCACCTCGCCCTGCTCCGAGCCCTTCATATAGAACGCCATAGGCCCGCGGATGGAGGTATCGCCGAATTTGTTCATATGGATGCTGACCACCGCCTGTACGCCGTCGGAGCGCATGATGTCGCGGCGCGCCTGCATATCCTCGCGTTTGCTGGCCCCAATCGCGTTCTCGTCGCTGCGCGTCATTTGCACGGCGAACCCCGCTTCTCTGAGTCCGCTTTCCACCAGTTTTGCGATGGTCAGATTAATGCCCGCCTCCTTGACGCCGTGCGCGCTGCTCGCGCCGGCATCCGGTCCGCCGTGCCCCGCGTCGATAACGATCAGAGGGACGCCGCCGCTGTCCGTCATGGCCACGGGCGCCGACGCGCCGACGGCCGTCAACGAGGAGGGCGACCATTCGCCCGTCAGAGCCAGCGTAAGCAGACTGACGGCAAGCAATATGCCCATCCAGTCAAAAAACTGCTTTGAAAGCCAGGTTCGCTTATTCACAGCGCATCCTCCTTGCAGTATGTCCCAACGGCCGCGCCACAATGAACGAAAAACAAGGCCGCGCGGCTTCTTTTCCTATTCCTATTCGCAAAAAACACCATATATTTCTGAACGGTTGCCCCACCGGGACACATTTTTTCTTATTTTGCATGCGGGCGTTATGTATATGCAGTTCTTTGCATATGCGTTCATTTCGATGCATATGCGCATATCTATCCACATCATGCACAGAGTTATGCACAGGCTTGCGTCCAAATTTCCGCCGAATCTTTCCGTTATACACAAACGGGTTCTTCGTATATGCACAGTTTCCCCATAATTCGACATACAAAACTTGATAAAGAATTTACTTAGATTTTATGGGGGTTCCTTGCGTGTACCCCTGACTATGCAGTCCGCTTATATACATTCCCTAACCGGCACATATACAGCATATACGTGCGATAAATACAAAAAAGCGGCCGAAGCCGCTCCAGCGATAAAGCCTTTCAGGCTTTATCGCTGGGTTTTCTGCATGTTAGAATGCCGCTCATGGCGGCATTCTCTCTACCAATTTGACGCACATGTCGTCAAATTGGAATAAATGTGGGGGATTCGCGAATCCCCCACACCCCCAAGGAAGGTTTGTCGATATGCTGAACGCCGCCTATGGCGGCATTCTCCCACAAGTTCGGCGAATACATCAGAAGTTTCGAAGCCGAGTTTTCAAAATCCTTTATCCGGCTTATTATGGCAGGCTGCGGCAGACTGCTGAGAAGGGAACGTCGCCAAACGCGGCCTGCGCGCTGCGGGCGGCGGACTCACAGGCAAACAGGCCGAAGACGGCGGAGCCGGAGCCCGTCATGGATGCGCCCAATGCGCCGGCCTTCTTCAATCGAACGCAAAGCTCGCCGATTTCTGGCAGCAGAACCTGCGCGGAGGGCTGCAGGGCATTATTGAGCAGCGGCCCGAGCATGGCAGAATCCCCTATTTCAAGCGTGGCTATCGCCTCGTTCGTGCGCGGATGCGGGACAGGCAGCGAAAGGGCGGAAAACAATGCCGCCGTGGAGATGCCCGCCTCGGGTTTGAGCAGCAAAAACCACAGTGTGCCTCCTATTGCAAGAGGTTCAAGCAGCTCGCCGATGCCGCGCGCGCGGCAGGGCTCCGTGTGCAGGCAATAGGGCACGTCCGCGCCCAGTGAAAGCGCCGCGGCGTGAAGTTCGGCGGGTTCGAGCGCGCCGTACGCTGTTTCCATCGCCTGCAAAACGGCGGCCGCGTCCGCGCTGCCGCCGCCCAGACCGGCCTGCGCCGGTATGCGCTTATGCACATGCACGTGCGCGTGCGCATCGCGGCCCGCGCGGTCCGAGTATGCGCGAATAGCCCGCGCCACCAGATCGTTTTCGGGCGCGGGCATTCCGTCGTATACGACATCAGTGCTTTCTGTCGGCGCAAACTCCAGTTCGTCGAACAGCGCGACGCGCAGATTCAAAAGATCCAGCTCATGATAGCCGTCGGGCCGTTTTGAGAGCACGTCGCAGGTCAAATTCAGTTTGGCGGGGGCGTATAACGTGACGGGACAGCGGGCGGTCGCTTGTTTCATGTTTCCTCCCGGGGGCGCGGGCACAGGCGCAGGTTTTCTCCGGTAAGCTGTAATAGCTGCGTATCGTCCGCGCTGACCAGCCGGGAGAACACGCGCTCGCCGTAGCGTTCCTGCAGTTTATCCACCGTCAGGTTGCTGGCGACCACGGTGTGCAGCGCACCGTTGCGGCGCTCGTTGAGTATGGAAAACAGGTATTCCAGCGTGATGTTCTGCATCATGGGCTCCGTACCGAGATCGTCGATGAGCAGCATAGGCGCCGTCAAAAACGGGGCTGCGCCGTCGGCGTTCCGCCGGATGCCCGCGAGCAGATGTTCAAACATGGTATAGGCGGTTATCTTACGCAGAGGGAACCCGCGCGAAAGCACGCGCGCGGCGATGCTGTTAATGAGGAATGTTTTGCCAAGACCTGAGCTGCCCAGCAGCAGCAGATTGTGCGTGCCGGTATGCGGAAAGCTCTGTGCATACTGTTCGGCGACGCGCCGGGCCGCGAGCATCTGCCTGCGCTGCGTGTCGGTTGGGTAAATTGCGGAGTCGAATGTTTCAAATGTCTCCCGTTCGTCTATCTGGGAGGTCGCCCGCGCCTGCGCGAGCAGCCTCTTCTGCATGCAGATACAGGGCATGCGGCGCGGCGCGCCCACATAACCGGTATCCTGGCACAGCTCACAGCGGTAGTGGAGCGTCAGGTGATTTTCAGGCAGGCCGACCGCGCGCAGCAGCGCGCGCTCCTCTTTATCCAACTCAGAAAGCAGGGATTGCGCGGCTAAAGCGGCCTCTTCCGGGTTCATGCCCCGGCGTACGGCGTCGCCCACCGAAAGCGCGGCTTCCCGCCGCTTCTGGGCGATCGCGAGGAATCCCGGGTGCAGGTATGCGGCCTCTTCCGTACGGCGGCAGAGCGCCTCTCGTTCCTGCGCGTGGATTCGCTCGTATTCGGCATGTATCTCCGACAGGGACATGCTATGCCTCCTCGTCCAGATTTACAAATATGTGCTTCAGTTCCTCCTCGGAATAGCGCTTTTGCGGGTAATCCATAGCGGATTGCGCGCGTTTCCCCCCGGGGAGATTTGCCTGGCGCGCTTCCATGTGCGCCTGTGCAGCCGCGGGGGTATTTACGCCGTTGTCGAGAAATTCCTTGAGCAGCGCCTTACAATAGCCAAACGGCCGCTCCTTGCCCGCGGATTGCTCCGCGGCGAACAGCAGCACGTCCATGGGGAGCCCGGCCTCCAGAAAGCCGGAAAGCTGCGCGCGCTCGAGAGGGCGCGCGGCGCGGCCCATGCCCATGCGGGAAAACACCTGACGGGCGAGGTCTGCGCTTTCGTCCTCCGTATCCAATAGGCGCGCCACGGTATCCGCAGCGATCGCGCCTTCCCGGTACAGCCGTTCCAGTATACCGTCCAGATATTTGAAGCTCGGCCGATCGGCCCTTGTTACTGCAGGGCAGGCGGCCAATATTGCTTCGGGCGAAAATCCCCAGCCTTTTGTCCATTTTTCATACAGATCCAGCTCGTCCTTAGTGGGGCGGCGGCTCTTGTTCCAGCGTTTGAGTATCATCGCGGCGCCGCCCGTCATTTCCTCGTGCGCGGCGGCCTGCGCTTTTGCGTCTTCTGCGGTGTGTACGCCGGCATCCGCCCAGGCGCGCGCCACGGCGTCCATATACGTCATGCTCACGCGCGGCCCCTTGTGGTGCAGGCAATGGGAGATGAGCTCCAGCACGGCGGATTCCTCGAAGGAATAGACCTCCACCCAGTCGTACAGGCGGCGAAGCTCCGTCGCGCGCAGCGCGCGCGGCGCGAAAAGCTGCTGCGCGGCCTGGATGAGCTGATGGTATTTGCCGGGTACGAGCATGGGCTGGGCGGCGCGTTGCGACGGGGAGACGTACTCGACTTCCAGCGGATCGGCACAAAGTATGCGCAGCAGGCCCTCGCGCTGCCAATATGCAAACGCCTGCAGCACTTCGTCGTCCGAAAGGCCGAGCGCGTCCCCTATTGGCAAATCGGAAAACGCGGGATAGCGGCACATCATGAGCCCGTACAGGTATACGCTTAATTGCGTGCCGTCCGCTGCGGGCATGTATTCCAATATAAACAGATTGTCGACGGGAGTTGCTTCGAGCGGCAACGCCTCCCTGGCAAATCGGCAGGGCATGAAACAGTTCTCCTTTTCCGGCCCGAGGGCCTGCTTCATTATAACATGACGGCTCGCAGCGCGCCATGCGATTACGCTAGGAAGACTATTGTCGGCGGCTATAAAAAGTATCGTCACCGCAGGATGCGCCGCATATATATAAGGAAAGCAAATCAGCCGGCGCTGAACAGGACGGGACTGGCCCGGCACAGGAGGAGGTAGGCTATGGAACAAGGCGTCGTGATGATCTCCATGCATCAGGCGAACGGTACACACTGCGGAATAGCGCGGATCCGCTATATGGGGAACTATGCGGAAGTGAATGTCCGTTGGGGGGGACAGCCGCGCGAGGATCTGGAACTGTTCTTACTGACGGATGAAGGTATCCGGGCCGTGATGGACGGACGCGCACCATATACAAGCGACGAAACGCTTTATGGCATAGCGGCTATGAACGACAACGGAGCATGCGTATGCTGCGGCGCCGTACGCGGCCAGGAGGGCGCGTTTGAGGACGCCATGCTTCGCCTGCGCATGTGCATGGCAGGACCGGCGTCCGGAGAGATTCAGCGCGCAAGAGAGGCCGCGGCGGCGCTTGTCCCGGAGGGGAGAGCCGCATCGGTGTTCGCGCGGCGGGAACGGGTGACGATACAGCCTGCAGAGCGTACGGCGCCTATGACGCAATCGCCCGCCATATCCGGGAGGGAACCGTCTCCGGCACAGGCCATGCCGACTACGCCCACTGTGCCGCCGATGCGGACAGCGCCGACGATGCCAACGATGCCGCCGATGCGGACAGCGCCGACGATGCCAACG
>JAEWWD010000214.1 GCA_023396535.1 Bacillota bacterium | reverse complement strand
CTTTGGAACATTAACAATGGGCCCGCTGCAAAAAAACATGCCCCTTTCACAAGGGGTGCGTCTTTTGGAATCGGCATTTTCTCAGGGCGTGAATTTTCTGGATACAGCCGAGATATACGGCACCTATCCTTTTGTGAAAGAAGCGCTGCGCATACTGCCGGACGCTGTTGTCTGCACAAAATCCTATTCCTATGATACAATTACCGCACAGGCGAGCTTCCGCAAAGCGGTGGAGGGAATAGGCCGTGAATATATCGATATTTTCCTGTTGCATGAACAGGAAAGCCGGCATACGATCCGCGGGCACTGGGAAGCTGTCGAGTACTTCTTGAAAAAGAAACGCGAAGGGTATATCGGCGCCATAGGACTTTCCACGCACCATATTGCGGCGGTGGAAGGCGCAAACCAGTATCCAGAGCTGGATATTGTATTTCCGCTGATCAATCAAGCGGGCATAGGTATCGTGGACGGCACCGGGGATGAAATGCTCAAGCGCATCAACGAGGCGCATGCGTTGGGGAAGGGCGTTATCGCGATGAAGCCGCTTGGCGGCGGCCACTTAATACGGGAACGAAAGGAAGCCCTTCAGTATGTGCTGAACCAGCCCGCAATCCACACCATAGCCATAGGCATGCAGAGCGAGGCGGAGATTCGCTATAATTGCGCGGTATTTGCGGATATGGAGCCCGCGGAAGGGCTTGCGGAGAGTATCGATGCGCAGCCGCGCCGGCTGATGATACACGATTGGTGCGTGGGATGCGGCGCATGCATAAAGCGCTGCCGAAACCGCGCGTTGTCGCTTTCAAACGGCAAGGCTGTTGTCGATACAAAAAAATGTGCTCTGTGTGGATATTGCGCGGGCGTATGCCCGCAATTTTGCATTAAAGTCATTTAATGATGGGGAGACTCAATGCAGCGTATATTAGCGTTGGACGTCGGCGATAAACGAATAGGGATTGCGGTGAGCGATCCTTTGGGGTATACTGCCCAAGGGCTCGAAACCTATACGCGGCAGGGAGACATCGATAAGGACGTGGAGTATATCCTTTCCGTAGCCGGGCGGTATAAGCCGGTTCGCCTGTTGTTTGGAATGCCACGCAATATGGACGGCAGCTACGGCTTCCAGAGCGAAAAGGTGAACGCCTTTGCGGACGCCGTGCTTACCCGCTGGGACGGGGAATACGATTTTTACGACGAGCGGCTAACCACCGCCGCTGCCGAGCGGACGCTTATTGAGGCGGACGTCAGCCGTGCGAAGCGGCGAAAGGTCATCGATAAACTGGCCGCGGTAGTCATTCTACAGGGGTATCTCGAGACGCAGTACTGATGCGCTAAGAAGGAGGCATACCATGGAGGATCAGCGGAATACCGGAATTGCCGGGGATGAGAGTATCGACGAAGTGACGCTGTTGGACGACAGCGGCAAAGAGGTGCGATTTGACCACCTGATGACGTTCTTTCACGAAGGGGAAAAGTACATCGCTCTTATGCCTCTTGAGGAAGTGGAAAACGTCGGTGAGGACGAAGTCGTGCTATTGCACGTCGTCACCAAAAACGGCGAAGACGTTTATGAAACGATTGAGAATGAAGTACTTCTTGACGAGGTATTTGATACTTTTCTGGAACTGTTCGAAGAAATGGTGGAACAGGAGGATTAATTGCAGCGCATTGCGGGCGTGGATCAAGGCACGATAGCGGAAGAACTTGGCATTGTGAAGGGGGATCTCCTGATATCCATAAACGGGCAGCCCGTATTGGATATCGTGGATTATGAATACCTTTGCGCGGAGGAACGCCTGGTTCTTTTGTTTGCACGCGAAAACGGCGAAGAATATGAGGTCGAGATTGAAAAGGACCTTTATGAACCGCTGGGTCTCTCGTTTGAAAGCGGGCTGATGAGCCCCGTCCGTTCCTGCAAAAACCATTGCATATTCTGTTTTATCGATCAGATGCCCAAAGGCGGGCGCGAAACGCTGCAGTTCAAGGACGACGATTGGCGTATGTCCTTTATTATGGGCAATTACATCACGCTGACCAATGTGGACGAGGCCGAGTTTCAGCGTATACTGGATCGCCGCGTAAGTCCCCTGTACATATCCGTACATGCTACCGATCCTCAGGTTCGAGCATGTATGATGCGCAACCCGAATGCCGGATTGCTTATGCAAAGGTTAAAACGGCTGTACGATGCCGGATTGCGGTTCCATTGTCAGATTGTGTGCTGCCCCGGCGTCAATGACGGCGAAGTGCTGCAAAAGACAATGGAGGACCTTGCCGCGCTTATGCCCGCAGCGCAGTCCGTGGCGGTTGTACCGGTGGGGCTTACAAAATTCAGGCAGAAACTGGCGTCGCTTCGAGTGTTTACGGAAGAAGAAGCGCGATATACGCTTTCGCAGGTACAGGCATTCGCAAACAACTGCAAACGAAACGCAGGCAGCGCGTTTGTATTCCCTGCGGATGAGCTTATACTCCTTGCCGGGGAAGAACTGCCTCCGTATGAAGCGTATGAGGATTTTCCGCAGATCGAGAACGGCGTAGGGTTGCTGCGGTTGTTTGAACGCGAGTTTATGGACGAGCTGGCGGAACGCAAGCCGCTAAACAAGCGCTTTTCGTTCGACGCCGCCGGCGGCATGCTTGCGCATGCGTTTATGAAAAGCCTGTATCAAAAGCTGTCCGGCTATGGCGTGGATTATACCGCGCACGCCATACGCAATGCGTATTTTGGCCCGACCATCACGGTGGGCGGACTCATAACCGGGCAGGATCTGCTCGCGCAGTTACGAGGACAACTAAAATCCGGTCTGTTGCTGTTGCCGCATAACATGCTGCGGGAACGGGAAGACGTATTTTTGGACGGTATGACTGTGGAAGAACTCTCTCAGGCGCTCGGCGTACGGATAGTGCCCGTGCGGGGCGGAGGGGACGCCTGGATACAGACGATATATGACCTGGCGGCGGAATAATGGGTCGCGGAACCAACATCAGGGCCGTCGGGCCGGGAGGAACGGAGTATGAGCAAGCCGCTTGTGGCGGTTGTGGGCAGGCCTAACGTAGGCAAATCCACTTTTTTCAACAGGATTATCGGCAAGAGGCTTGCTATCGTCGAGGATACGCCCGGCGTAACGCGGGACCGTATCTATGGCGAGGCCACTTGGCTGACGCATTCGTTTACCCTGATTGACACGGGCGGCATTGAGCCTGCGCGCGAGGATATCATCAGCGTGCAAATGCGCAGGCAGGCGGAACTCGCCATTGAAACCGCGGACGTCATCATATTTCTGGTGGATGGTCGTGAGGGAATGACGGCGTCGGATATGGAAGTGGCCGATATGCTGCGCCGCAGCAAAAAGCCGGTCGTACTGGCCGTCAATAAGGTGGACGCGCCCAAGTTTGAGGAAAACGCGTACGAGTTTTATTCTCTTGGGCTGGGGACGCCCTTCTCGATATCCGCGGCACAGGGGCTGGGACTGGGCGACTTATTGGACGAAGTGGTAAAGGATTTTCCTCCGCAGGAAGAGGAAGAGGCGGACAGCGGCATTACCAATATTGCCGTGGTCGGCAAACCCAATGTGGGAAAATCCAGCCTCGTCAACGCGCTTTTGGGTGATGAACGCTCCATCGTCAGCGATATTCCCGGCACAACGCGGGACGCGATCGATACGCCTTTTATGCATGACGGGAAAGAGTATATACTGGTGGATACCGCGGGCATCCGTCGCAAACGCGCGATAGATGACGAAAGCATAGAACGCTACAGCGTGATACGCAGTCTGGCGGCGATACGCCGTGCGGACGTTGTACTCATCGTGGTCGACGCGGAACAGGGGCTGTCCGAGCAGGATGTTCGCATTGCGGGATACGTGCACGAAGAAGGCAAGGCGAGCGTCCTCATCGTGAATAAGTGGGACGTCATTGAAAAGGATACCCATACGATGGAGAAATTTAAAAAGGACATTGTCGCCGATCTGGCGTTTATGAGCTATGTGCCCATGCTGTTCATCAGCGCGAAAACGGGACAGCGCGTCAACCGGGTGCTGGATATGGCCGACCAGGTCTACGAGCAGACCTGTAGGCGTGTGGCGACGGGTACGCTCAACGATATCATCAACGAGGCGATCACGATTACGGAGCCGCCGAGCGACAAGGGCCGCAGGCTGAAAATTTTCTATGCGACGCAGGTAGCCGTTAAACCGCCCACTTTTGTGTTAAAGGTCAACGATCCTGCCCTGATGCATTTTTCCTATCAGAGGTATCTGGAGAACTATTTAAGGAAATCCTTTGCGTTGATAGGGACGCCCCTGCGCATGTATATTCGTCCAAGAGGCGGTGAAGGGAGCTAACATGGAAAGATATGTGCTGATTGCGGTGCTGGCGTACCTGTTGGGGAACGTGCAGTGTGCCATTCTTCTGAGTAAATTCAAATATCACGACGACATTCGAAACCATGGCAGCGGCAATGCGGGCAGCACGAATATGCTGCGCGTATTCGGTCTGAAACCCGGTCTCATTACATTCGCGGGCGATTTCATAAAGGGTGTACTGGCTGTCGTGATGGGCAGGCTTATAGCAGGGGAAACGGGCGCTTACGTCGCATCCCTTTTCGTGGTACTGGGGCATGACTTTCCGGTGTTTATGCATTTCAAGGGCGGCAAGGGAGTTGCGTCCACATTCGGCATCGCATGGATGCTCAATCCGCTTTATGCCGCGGTCGTTACAGCTTACGCGGCAATTATGCTGTATCTCACACGAACGGTCGCCATCGTATCCCTGACGGGCGTGATTGTGTACTTAATTCTGGCACTGTTATTCCAGTTGCACAATACGCCTTTTGTGGTGCTTGTTGCTATTTTATTGGTGTTGGTTACTGTTCGTCATACTGAAAACATCAAGCGTATATTCACGGGAAAAGAGAACAAGCTGTTTGAGAAAAAAGGGAAGAAAGACAGCGAAAACGCTTGCGACCAGGCAAAATGAGGTCGTGAAAATCAGGTTTAACGCAAAACAGGCGCCGGCAAAACCGGCGCTTTACTGTTGATATAGCGGGAGGGCCTTAAGCATTCTCCCCGGATTCCGACATGACGATCTGTATAAAGCGCAGCGCCGCCGCAGAAAGGGGTACGCCGTCGAGCGAGATCAATCCTATTGCGCGGGACGGCATGGGCGGGTCCAGCTCGATTTCAAACAGTTCGCCGCTTGCAAGCGGTTCCTTGGCAAACTCGCTTGTAACGCAGGCGATGCCAAGGCCTATGCGCGCGAATTGAACGAGAAGGCTATGTGCGCCAAGCTCGATTTCAGGATGCAGCGTAATGCCCTGCTGCGAAGCGAATGCGTCCAGATATTTTCTTGAATTGGACGCCTGCTCCAACAACACCAGCGGTTCACGCGACAACATTTCCAGCGTGATTTTCTGCCCTTTGAAATGCTCGAAGCGGTTCGCGGCGACGAATACGTCGTGCACCTTGAGACACTCCCGTACGCAGAGCATGTTGTCCTCAACGGGGAGGTTAACAAGGGCGATATCCACTTTGCCTATCTTCAAAAGTTCAACGGTATCCGGCGTAGTGCGGTTGATAACCTGTAACTGTACCTCGGGATATTCGTCGTGGAAACGCTCGAGATAGGGCAGCAGGAAGTATTGGCACAGCGTGTCGCTTGCGCCGATCATCAGTGCGCCCGACTGCAGCGTGCGCATGCGGTTAAGCTTATCCTCCGCGGCGCTCACCAAGCTGACCGCCTTATCCGCGTAACTGTACAACATACGCCCTTCACTGGTCAGCGTAATGCCGCGGCTGGTACGGGTAAAGAGCGAGCAACCGAGGCTGTCTTCCAGGCGGCGCATAGCCTGACTGACAGCCGGCTGGCTGATATACAATTCACGCGCGGCGTGGGACAGACTTCCACAGCGAGCTACCGTGCAGAAAACGCGATAGAGTTCCAGATCCGCAGGCATATAATTACCTCTTATCAATTTGAGCTTTTCGAAGCATCATACTTATATTGATTATAATCTATTGCCTGACCATATGCAATACGGCCTTTCCGCACTTATCAGCAGATTTGCTTATTAAAAACGTCGTTTACGACGCGATACCTGCTGTAAAATGTACGGGTGCATGGTATACTGATACCAAATGGAATGGAGGGGCATATGGAAGTCGTATGGAAATATTCGTCGGCAACAGGGCTTGGCGCCATATACTCCAAACTGTGGTCGCCAAAGTCTGCCCCGACCGCAATCGTACAAATCGCACACGGTATGGCGGAACATATCGGGCGATATATGGAATTCATTGAATATTTGAATGAAAACGGCGTACTTGTCGCGGCAAACGACCATGCGGGCCATGGCGGGAGCCTTGCTGAAAATGCTGCCAAGGGGTTTTTCGGAGCTCGAAACGGCTGGAATTCCGTAGTGGAGGACATGCGGCAACTGCATGATGAAACGGCTTCGCGGTATCCCGACGTGCCGTATGTACTTTTGGGCCATAGTATGGGTTCCTTTTTAGCGCGCACTTATGCGTCGCGTTATGGAGAGGGTATTGCAGCGTTTGTGTTTTCCGGAACGGCGGGGAAAAACCCGGCGGTTGGAGCGGGAAGGATTGTGGGCAGGCTGGAACGGCTGCGAAACGGACCCGCAAAACCCAGCAGGCTGCTGGACAGTCTCTCTTTTGGGGCATATAATAAAGCGTTCGCACCCGCACGTACATCCTTCGACTGGCTCAGCCGGGATATGGAGCGTGTGGATAAATATGTAGCCGATCCGTTATGTGGATTTGTATTCACCGCGGAGGGAATGCTGGATATTTTTGATGGACTGGAGTTTATCAGCGCGCCTGAATGGGCGAAGAGCGTACCTCATGTACCGATACTCCTGATTTCCGGTGAACAGGACCCCGTAGGCGCGAACGGCAAGGGCGTTCGGCAGGTTTCCGCCTGGCTTCAGGATACGGGACATGATGTGGAGGTACGGCTGTACCCGGAAGGACGCCACGAAATGCTCAACGAGCTGAACCGCAAAGAAGTATTTGCGGACATTCTTTCATTTATAAAACGCGCGGTTTCCGGCTGATGGGACCATCCGAAAGGAGAAAACGATATGGGTATCATGATATATCGCGATAGGGAAGCGGCAAGCGCTGCCGCCGCCACATTGATCGCCGCTCAGATGATCGAAAAACCGGATTGTGTGCTGGGCTTATCCGCATCCGAAATGGCGGGTACGGTATACCGGCAGCTTTGCGGCATAACGGCAGCAGGTGTGCTGGATTGGGGAGAGGTGACCGTATTCCACACCAGCGAGTTTCTCTCTCGTCGCGCCGGACAGCCCGGCGCGCAAAGCGCGTATCTTTCCCGCTTGTTGTACCAGCATGTAGGTATATCGGGCGAGCGCATTCACACCCCCAACCATATTGCCCAGGACATGCAGGCGGCCTGCTCTGCTTATGAAGCGGAGCTTGTCGCGTCTCGCGGCATGGATTTGCTGGTGCTGTATCTTGGGCGCAATGGTCACCTTGCCTTCAACGGCCCTGCGAGGGAATTTTCCGCGTTTACCCATGTTGAGCTGATGCCACAGAGCACAATGGAGGAATGCGCGTGCATGACAGGGGCGGACGGCGCTATCTCCCAGGCCGTCACGATGGGCGTAAGCACCATCATGTCCGCAAAGCATATACTCATGCTGGCGATCGGGCGGGATGTGGCCGGCATGGCATCACGAATGCTCTCCTCCGCCGTTACGCCCGCCGTACCGGCCAGCCTGCTTCAGCTTCACCCGTCCGTCACCTATGTACTGGACGAAGAAGCGGCGGCAAATCTGTAATAATCGTGTTTTGGTAATCCGGTCAAAGACGACCGGGCTTTTCATGGGAAAGGAATCGTTCGTGGAGGACAGGGTATATATTCTTGACACAACTTTGCGCGACGGGGAACAGACCCCCGGCGTAAATTTGAATGTGCCGGAGAAAATAACGATTGCGACGCAGTTGGAAACGCTGGGCGTGGATATTGTGGAAGCCGGCTTTGCAAACGCATCCGCCGGCGATTTTGAAGCGGTCGAAGGCGTCGCGCGTGTTTTGAAAACCGCCGTCACCTGTTCGCTCGCCCGCTGCAACGAGGCGGATATTCGTGCTGCCGCGCGGGCGCTGCGGCCCGCTCTGCGTCCGCGAATCCATCTTTTCATGGCCACCAGCGATATCCACATGCAATACAAGCTCAAAATGACGCCCGAACGCGTGCTAACGCGCATAGCTGAATCCGTGCGGCTTGCACGCACGCTTTGCGACGAAGTCCAGTTTTCTCCGGAGGACGCATCGCGCACGAGGCCGGAGTTTTTGCGCCGCGCACTGGAGATCGCAATCCAGGAAGGGGCAAAAATCATCAATCTGCCGGATACCGTGGGGTATTCGACCGTATATGAATTCGGTAGCCTGATAGAATATGTCAAACAAAATGTCGCCGGCATCAATACCGTCACGCTGGGGATACATTGCCATGACGATTTGGGCCTTGCCGTCGCAAACTCGCTGGAAGCAATCCGTTGTGGTGCAAGGCAGGTAGAATGCACTGTCAACGGCATGGGCGAACGCGCAGGCAACGCCGCGCTGGAAGAAGTCGTGATGGGCTTGTTCACCCGCCGGGATTTTTACCATTGCGTGACGGGTATTGAAACCAGGCAGATCCACCGGACCAGCAGGCTGGTGGCGGCGCTGACCAACAGCGAGCCCGGCCCCGGCAAGGCTGTTGTTGGCGCAAACGCGTTTCTGCATGAATCCGGCATCCATCAACACGGCGTGCTGAACAACCGCGCGACTTACGAGGTCATGAAGGCGGAGGATTTGGGCATGGTGGGCGCGGGCGTTGTGCTTGGTAAGCTTTCCGGAAAGCACGCGCTTGCCGAACGCGCCGCGGCGCTCGGATACAGGCTTACGGAGGACGAACTGGATCAGGCGTTTTTGACGTTCAAACAGATGGCGGACCGAAAACGAATTGTGACGGATCGGGATATCGAGGCCATATTGGGCGGGCAAATCACGGAAGTGCCGCCCATATACCAGATGCAGGATTTTCAGGTATTCTCCACCAATCGTCTTAAAGCGACCGCGACAGTATCGCTGATGCGGGATGGCGTCACCTGTACCGAGGCGGCGGTAGGAAACGGCCCAATCGAGGCTTCCTTCATGGCGGTGGACAAAATATCCAAAATGGAACTGCAACTGATGAATTACCAGGTGAAATCCGCAAGTGAAGGCCGTGACGCACTGGGCGAGGTGGTCGTACGCGTGCGTTACGGGGATAAAACGGCGACAGGGCGCGGTATTTCCACGGACATCATAGAATCAAGCGTGCTGGCGTATATCGCAGGTTTAAATCGCCTTATCAGCGATGTTTAATGATGTACCATCTGGTATTTGATCAAGCTCTGTGGTACGATAAGCAATAATTGTTATGCATTTCTCGTTACGCAGAAGGGAATATCGGGGAGAACAGACATGGGGTCATGGGGTAAATCGCTGGATACGTTAATAGCGGGCAACGAACGCTTTGTAAGCGATGAATGCAATGCTTATCGTTCTTATGAGGAACAACGTCGCAGACTGCTTGAACAGGGGCAACAGCCCATTGC
>JAEWWD010000298.1 GCA_023396535.1 Bacillota bacterium | reverse complement strand
CATATACATAACGCGCCGCTACCAGCAGCGCGGCAATCCCCAGCATAAGCAGCAGCAGCTTCCATACGCGGCGCTTCTTGCCGGTTGCGCCGGTATTGTTTTCCTGCCCGCCCATTTGCGGTACCTCCTTATGTCCATCACGCTTTTGCGCAATTTTACGCGCTACCCACATAGTATACCACCGTGCTACAGGAATTTGTAAAAATTTATTGCGCTTTTTAGCGTAATCTTTTCCATGTGATTCCATCGGCATCAAAGAATATATAATGCGTGTTTCGACGGGGTTTTTGATATAGCGGGTAAGGTTTATGTAAAAAGTGTTGAATCCGGCAGGACAGTGGTATATGATGAAAAAAGTAACACTGTACGAAAGAGGTCACTATAATGCGGGAAAAGGCGCTTGCGACGCTGAAACAGTATAACGACAGCGAGGCGTTGATCAGGCATGCGATGGCGGTCGAGTCGGTTATGCGTACGTTTGCGGCCGACGCAAACGAGGATGTGGAGTATTGGGGCGCGGTGGGACTGCTGCACGACGTCGATTACGAAAAATATCCGGAACAGCACTGCAAGGTCGCGCCGGAGCTTTTGAAAAATGCCGGGTATGACGACGCGTTCATACACGCCGTAGTCAGTCACGGGTACGGATTATGCTCGGATACGGAACCAGCGCTGTATATGGAAAAGGTGCTCTATACCGTGGACGAGCTTACGGGGCTGATCGGTGCGGCAGCGCTCATGCGGCCATCCCGCTCGGTCACGGATATCGAAGTGAAAAGCGTCAAAAAGAAATTTAAGGATAAGGGATTTGCCGCCGGCTGCAACCGCGAGGTCATTTTAAACGGCTGCGCCATGCTGAATATGGAACTGGACGACGTAATCGCCCGCTGCATAGAGGGCATGCGTACGGTCGCGGCCGAAATCGGGTTATAATCGTTTCCCACCCTCTTCGGGGTGGGTTTTTTTCATGCCGGATGCGGAACGCACGGGTCCGTTGAAGCAGGCGCCAGGGAAAGCTCTTTACTTGGTACCGGGCCTTCGGTGGAGTTTGTAATATCGTAATATATCCCTACCTGTTGTATAGTGCCGTGAAAGCGGACACAATATGCGGTTATCTGTCGGTGAGTGTGGTTTTCTATCGCTTTTGCAAAAAAATATGGGAAATCAATGACTATTCGACAACAAATACGGATATTTCCCCCTAACGTAAACCACCATATGGTGGTATAATTTCAACATAAAGTTTTCCAAACGGCTTATATACTTCCAATTCCCAAATATTTCGATAAGTTTGGCTCGTGAAGGGGGTCATGGGCCTAAGCACATAGGAGGAGGGGGATAACATGTCTAAGTACCGAATCTTGTTGGTGGATGACGATCCACAGTACCTGTCTCTCATGAGAGGATATTTCTCCTCACAGGAACAGATCCGACAGGTGGATGTGGCGACGGACGGAAGGCAGGCGCTGGAAAGGATCCGCGCGATGCACTACGACGCCGTCGTCATGGATCTCATCATGCCCAAGCTGGATGGGCTGGGCGTATTGGAAGGCATGAGCATGGGGGGCGGCGATCAGCCCTCGGTGATCATCGTTTCGGCCATCCGCAACGAAAACATGATACGCAACGCCTGCTCGCTGGGGGCAAAGTATTTCATGGTGAAGCCGGTGGAGCCGGAAACATTGTACAAGCGGCTGCTGGACATGCTCAGCGCCGCGCCGGCTAGCGGCGCCGTAGCGCAGCTTTCTCAGCCGCCGCGCACGCTGGATGAGAAAATCACCTCTGTATTCCTGGTTGCGGGCATTCCCGCGCATATCAAAGGGTATCATTATCTTCGCGAAGGAATTCGCATGGTGTATTACTCGCCGGTTCTCATCAACCGCATCACCAAGGAGCTGTATCCTGGAATAGCGAAACGATTCTCAACATCGCCGAGCAAGGTGGAGCGCGCAATACGCCACGCGATAGAAGTCGCGTGGACGCGCGGCAAGATTGAAAACATCAACCAGTTGTTCGGCTACAATATCTATTCCAAGAACGATAAGCCGACCAACGGCGAGTTTATCGCGCTGGTGGCGGATAAGCTTATTATGGAGCAGGGCAGGGAAAACGTTTCCTAGTCGCGTAAATGCGCACAGCGCATTTACGCGAGGCCGCTGCGGCGGGTTTCTCATGGGGCGGCACGCTCGGAAGCCTAACGGCTTCTGTCGCATACCGCCCCATGCAAGGTGTCATTTGCGACGCGCATGCACCCGAATGGTACATTCGGGTATTCATCAATGAACGATGTGCGGCCTAAGGCCGCACAACCAATCGTCACAAATGACTTATTTTTGCCTGGCGAATCAATATCTCGTGGGCGCAGCGCGGAGCGCTGCGCCTGTTTTTTGAACATTCTTGCTGCTTCCTAGCGCTCCTATGCTCACTGGTCTTCGCCTTGCTTAACCCACCACAGGGGCGCTCGGCTTTTGCCCCCTGAGAACGATTTTCCGCGCTTATCAGAAGGTCGTATTCACGGGCAGGTATCACAAAAATAAAAAAGCGCCTCCTGCCGGAGCCGTCGCTTGTCAAATTGATAAACTATGCAACCATATAATCCGTCAAAACTGACGTACACGCCGTCAGTTTTGACTCCCTGCACACGGCTGTGCGCGACAGAAGCCGAAGGCTTCCGAGCGAGCTGCCGTGTGAGAATTCCCCCGCAGGCCTCGCAAACATGCGAAAGCATGTTTGCGACATAAAATTATCCCCTGTGGCAGCCTATCCCTTGACGGCTGCCACAACGGGGATAATCGTATTTCTGTCCACAAAATTGACTGACTTTCCGTATGTGGCGAGTATACCCTTCGATTCGTTGTCGCGCTTCTCGGGCGGCGTCGCCTTGATGTTTCTGACAAGAAGTCCCATCAGGAACCTGTCCACAAAACCCATCTTCTTGTAATTAAGCCCGCCCCGCAACAGGAAAAGCTGCACGCGCTGCATGTTGGGGGTAAAATTCTTTTTCCGGATTTCTTCCTTTGCGTCTTCTCCCTTGAGCGTGGCCCCTACCGCGACGATGATCAGCCGTTTCTCCTTCAAAAGATCGTCATGCTTTTTCAGTACCGGGAACCCCAGTATTCCGCCCGCGTACAACCCGCCGCAAAATACGATGGTGTCGTAACCGAACAGATCGTCCAGATGAATGGTCTTCAGGTCCATCAGGTCCGCCCCCGTATCCTGGGCGATCCAGGTGGCGTACTGCTTTGTGGTGCCGTATTTGGAACGGTACACCACAACGGTCCTGTTCATAGACATCCCTTCCTTCCCTGATGAAAATAGTCTATTATTCAGGCGCGGCGCCATGCGGGGTATCCGCCGCCGCCGCCGATTTTTTACTATTCGCTTGTCAGCACGGCCTTTATCCTGCGAACGCCCGCGCTGGACGCTTCTTCTTTTTTAATGGTGAAGCGCCCCAGTTCGCCCGTATGGCGCGCGTGCGGGCCGCCGCAGATCTCCTTGGAAAAATCGCCCATGGTGTATACCTTCACGCGCTCGGCGTAGCGGCTTTCAAACAGGCCGATGGCTCCGCTTGCCTTGGCTTCCTCCACCGTCATTTCGTCACAGGTGATGGGTACGTCCGACTCTATGACGGAGTTGACCAGCGCCTCGACTTCTTTGATCTCCTCCGGCGTCATTTTACGCGGGAAGGAGAAATCGAAGCGCAGGCGCTCGGCCGTGATATTGCTGCCCTTCTGCGCAACGCCGTCGTCCTTGAGCACCGTGCGCAGCGCCGCCTGCAGCAGGTGGGTGGCGGTGTGCAGCTTGGCCGTTTCCTCGGTGTTATCGGCAAGGCCGCCCTTGAAACGCTGCTCCGCGCCGGCCTGGGATTTTTTCTGGTGTTCGGCGAATGCGGCATGATAGCCTTCCTCGTCCACATCGAAGCCCTTTTCACCGGCGAGCTCCTGTGTGAACTCCAGCGGGAAGCCGAACGTATCGTACAGGCGGAACGCCTCAACACCTGAAATGCGCTTGCCCTCGATGCTCTCAACCAGCCGTTCGAACTCGCGGATGCCCTTTTTGAGCGTGCGCGCGAAGCGCTGCTCTTCCATATCCAGTTCGCTCAATATTTTTTCCTTATTATTGGCGAGCTCGGTGTAGAATTCGCCGTACTGGCCGATGACGGCCTCCGCCACCTTGAGCAGGCCGCCTTCGGGGATGTCGAGCTGCATGGAGAAACGGATGGCGCGGCGAATGAGCCTGCGCAGTATATAGCCCTGGTCTACGTTGCTGGGCGTTACGCCGCGATGATCGCCGAGTATGAACACCGCGCAGCGGATGTGATCCGCGACGATGCGGAACGCGCGCGTGACATCGGGCGAGTCCTTATACCCCTTGCCGGAAAGGGAGGATATGACGCTGAGCGTACCCGTGAACGCGTCGGTATCGTAAACGCTCTCCACGCCCTGCAGCGTGGCGACCGTGCGGTCGAGCCCCATGCCCGTGTCCACGTTGCGCTGCGCGAGCGGCTCGAATTTGCCCTCGCCCACCTTATTATATTCCATGAACACGTCGTTCCAGATCTCGAGGTATTTGCCGCAGTCGCACGCGGGCGAGCAGGTATCCGAACAGGCGGGCTTCCCGGTATCGTAGAACATTTCGGTATCCGGGCCGCAGGGGCCGGTCTGCCCGGCGGGGCCCCACCAGTTGTTCTTTTTGGGCAGGTAGAATATGTGGGACGGGTCTACGCCCATCTCCACCCAGCAGTCGTGGGAAACGGTATCCCGCGGGGCGTCGTGGTCGCCTTCGAAGCAGGTGAAATACAGCTTGTCCTTCGGGATGCCCAGCCACTTTTCGTCCGTCAGGAATTCCCACGAGAAAGCGATGGCTTCTTTTTTAAAGTAGTCGCCCAGCGACCAGTTGCCCAGCATTTCAAAGAAGGTGCAGTGCGAGGCGTCGCCCACCTCGTCGATATCGCCGGTGCGGACACATTTCTGCACGTCGGCGAGGCGCTTCCCGGCGGGATGCTTTTCGCCCATGAGGTAGGGCACCAGCGGGTGCATGCCGGCGGTGGTGAACAGCACGGTCGGGTCGTTTTCCGGTATCAATGAAGCGCTGTTTATGACAGCGTGGCCTTTTTCCTTGAAGAAGTCGAGAAAAAGCTGGCGTAATTCGCGCGAGGTCAGATTGCGCATTCGTGTTCCCCTTTCTTTTGTAACCACTGATGAATTTTAAACGCTGTCCTGACGGCGTCAATCCGGCATTCCTCATTCATCCGCGCTTACTTTCAACCATGCCCGAATAAAAGGGCATTCCCTTGTGATTTTACCCCGTTTTGCGCATGTGTGCAACAGGAAAAGGGTTCTTTTTCAAGCCTTTGATTTAACTTTACACAAGAGCGGGCGGCATTCAAAATTAGCGTATGAGGAAGGGCGGATGGTCAATGGCGTGTGTATGGAAGAGGACGGATGAAAATACCGCTCTAAGGTGTCATTTTGCGCCGCGCATACACCCGAGTGGTACATTCGGGTATTTCACAAGGAATGATGTGCGGCAAGCCGCACAACCAATCGCCCGCAAAATGACGGATTGAAAGCCTCTGGTTGCATGAATTTTGACCTCATTTCTGCAAACGAAGGTTTATTGACAGTCTGAGCGGATGAAAATACCGCTGTCGTTTTTTTATTGAAAGTGCTATGCTGTGAAAAACGGTTGGGGAGAGACGATACGATGGAACAACAGCGGCTGACCAAGCGGCAGAACGCCATACAGGCCCTCAAATTCCTTTTGTTCTCCATCAGCGCGGGCGTGGTGGAGACTGTCAGCTTCACGATATTGAAGGAGCTGGCGCACCTGCCCTACTGGCCGAGCTATCTCGTGGCGTTGGTACTGTCCGTGCTGTATAATTTCACGGTTAACCGCGCGTTCACATTCCAGTCGGCGGCCAATGTGCCCGCGGCCATGTTCAAGGTGTTCTGCTATTACCTGGTGTTCACCCCGCTTTCCACCTGGTGGGGGGAAGCGCTGACCGGCGCGGGCTGGAACGCGTACCTTGTGCTGTTTCTGACCATGGTAGTCAACCTCGTCACGGAATACCTGTTCTGCCGGTTCGTGGTGTACCGCAACAACATCAACACCAACGCGCGGGGGAAGCGTGAGAACGAGCGGTACGCGCACAGGGAACCGCAGGAATAAATGGTTATCAGTAAATTAACAGCATTGTAAACGAAATACAGGAAGCCGTCTTACCGTAAGGCGGCTTCCTATGTTGTGGGCGGCGATATTTGGGCGGTTTTGCGGTATGCGGTCGAAACCGGCGCGCTGATGCGGCCGGATCGGCCCGTGAGGTTCGTTTAAATTGCATTTGGGCGTCTTAATTTGCCGGTTGGCTGGGAGGTTCCCGTTGTGCTGCGCCCCGGAATACCGGACAAAACGGGCCCCGCAACCGCCGGTTGACAAAATGGATACGGCTATCGGTAGCGGTTTTTCGGCAGTTTGTGGTACTATACATGCGAACGGAGGGATGGCATGGAGATATCCGAAAAGATATTGGAGCTGAGGAAAAGCGCGGGGTACTCGCAGGAGAAACTGGCGGAGCTGCTGCATGTTTCACGTCAGGCGGTGTCCAAATGGGAATCGGGCGCCGCGCTGCCGACTCTTGATAATCTGATAGAGCTGAGCAAATTGTTTCAGGCGCCGCTGGACGCGCTGACCGGCACGGCACAGGAAAAAGCGCCGGATATAGCGCGGGAAAAAAGCGGCGGGCAAGAGCGTGAAAACGATAAGGGGGAAACGCGGCCGGTGCGGGCAGATCGGGATTACGCGCGCGACCGTCGGCAGCGCAATGCGTCGTTCGTTCTGGCGGGCGTGCTGCTGAGTGCCCTTGTCATAAGCATATAGAGCAATGCCGCCCGCTCGGCGGAGTTGACAACCCAAATGGCCATGCTTTCGGGCAGGATATCCGCGCTCGAAAGCCGGAGCTATTCTGTGCCGCAGGCTGCTGAGCAGCCGGTTACGGGATGGCAGGCCCAAAACAGTCTGGTTGCAGATTTTTCGTACGAGGTGGAACGATACGACCCTAAGACGGGCTTGCTCGACCTTTCTATTTCCGCAACGCCCAAGGTATACGTGGAGGGCATGACGGCCCTGTTCTCCGCAACGGCCAAAGGCATGGATCCCATAGAGACAGAGGGCGCTGCGGGCGCCGGCAAGTCGTTTACCTGCAACATCACGATACCCCCAGTGGAGGAACTGCGCCTGAGCATAGCGTTCGTGCAGGAAGGGGAAACGCATACGCAGCTATTGGATACGATTACGGGGCTGGAGAGATTTCAGATGCAGGTCGACTCCGTGTTCAACGGGGGCGTGCAGCGCATGGGAGAGTCCATTACGCTTTCCGGCGAGGTGGAAACGCGCATCATACCGGTCGATTTTGCGCCCGGCAGCCATGAGACCATTGCGGGCGAACCGTGGAATCATCCCGTCTCCGGTACGGTGGAGCTGATCGCGAACGGCAGCGTAGCCGCCACGGAACAGATACCGATCGACGATGTATATAACGCCGGCGACGGGCAGGCCATGCCGATAGGCGAGACGACGTTCTATACGCGCTTTCTGAATGAGATCCCCGTGCCTGCGGGCAGCGAGCTGAGCCTGCGGGTGACGGTGCTGGATAACTTCGGCATAGAGCGTGCGCAGGAGATTCCGATATCGGAATAGACATTGCGGCAATACGGCAAGACCGCCGGAACGGATTTACCCGTTCCGGCGGTCTTTCTGGAAGTGGGGGAGTCTTTTCTCGCGCAGGGTTCGATTCCGCGCCTGTCTATTCATTTGAAGAAATTTCCAAAAGAAATTTCATCCGCAATTATTCATTCTTCATTGTTAATTGTTCATTATTCTCGCCAGGTCCGCCTCCGGCGTGGAGATCGGCGTCAGGCCGTAGTTCTCCACCAGTACATTGAGCACGTTGGGCGATACGAACGCGGGCAGGGAAGGCCCGATCAATATGTTCTTGATACCCAGGTGCAGCAGCGTCAGCAGTATGCAGACCGCTTTCTGCTCGTACCAGGAAAGCACCAGCGAGAGCGGCAGGTCGTTGACGCCGCAGCCGAACGCTTCACTAAGCGCCACCGCCACGCGGATGGCGGAGTACGCGTCGTTGCACTGGCCCATATCCATGATGCGGGGCAGCCCGCCGATGGAGCCGAGGTCCAGGTCGTTGAAACGGTATTTGCCGCAGGCCAGCGTCAGCACCACGGTATTCGCGGGCGTCTGCTTCACAAACTCCGTGTAGTAGTTACGGCCCGGTTTTGCGCCGTCGCAGCCGCCTACTAGGAAGAAGTGTTTGATGGCTCCGGCCTTCACGGCGTCGATGACTTTATCCGCGACTGAGAGCACAGTGCCGTGGGCGAAGCCGGTCATCACCTGCTTGCCGCCGTTGATGCCGGTGAATTCCGTATCCTCGGGGTAGCCGCCCAGTTCCAGCGCCTTTTCGATAACGGGCGTGAAGTCTTTGTCCTCGCCGATGTGCACCATGCCGGGGTAAGCGACGACCTCAGTAGTGAATATGCGGTCGCGGTAGCTGTCCTTCACGGGCATGATGCAGTTGGTGGTGAACAGCACCGGCGCGGGGATGTTCGCGAATTCCTTCTGCTGGTTCTGCCACGCGGTGCCGAAGTTGCCCTTGAGGTGTGCGTATTTCTTGAGCTTGGGGTAGCCATGCGCGGGCAGCATTTCGCCGTGGGTATAGATGTTGACGCCCTTGCCTTCCGTCTGCTCCAGCAGCAGCTTCAGATCCTTCAGGTCGTGGCCGGAGATCACGATGAACGGCCCCTTCTCCACGGTGAGCGGTACGGTGACCGGCGCGGGATCGCCATAGGTCTCGGTGTTGGCGCGATCCAGCAGCGCCATGCAGCTTAAATTCACGCGGCCGGTTTCCAGCACCAGCGGCAGCAGTTCGCCCATGCCCATGTCCGAGCCGATGGCGCGAAGCGCGGTATAAAAGAACGCATTGACCTCGTCGTCCGTATAGCCCAGCACCATGGCGTGGTAGGCGTAGGCAGCCACGCCGCGAATGCCGAACAGTATCAGCGACTTGAGGGAACGGATATCCTCATTCTCCGTCCACAGCCGTTTCATATCGTATTCTTCCGCAACTGCGCCGCCCGCCGCAAGGCGCTTCGCTTCGGCGCGCACGATATCCACCTGCTGCTGTACGGCGTCGGTATCGAAGTTCACGTTGGTGATGGTGGTGAACAGCCCCGCCATGACGGCGCGGTGTGTGAGCGCGTCCGGCGCGTGGTGCTCCGCCGTACGCGCAAGGCCGATGAGCGCGCCGGTCAGCGCGTCCTGCCGCAACGCCGTATCTTCCTTCTTGCCGCATACGCCCTGGCTCATCGCGCAGCCCTTGCCGCCCGCCGTTTGCTCGCACTGGAAACAGAACATAGACATAGTTGAATTCCTCCTTGATTTTATTTAAAGATGTTAATTACGCTTGTATGTTACTTATTGCAGGGGTTTCACCCCTGCACCCCACCAAGGGCCGTAACGGCCCTTGGAACCCGTTGCAGCCGCCCTCACGCGGGCGGTTGAAGGATAATAGCATACCTGTTCGGGGCTGGGACGCAAGTATCTTAATGTACCCGTATTTCAGGGGGAGCGGGGAGTCGAAGCCGAGCGCCGCCTGCGGCGGATGAAGCGAGGCGAAAGACCAGTAAGCAAAGGAGTGCAAGGACGCAGCTATGCTGCGATGCGGCACGACTATTGCGAACTGTGAAAGCCCTCCCGCTATTAAATTAAATAATTCTTCGTCGCCGCCCGAAGGCGGCGATACCGGTTTTTCTTACGGCATTTTGGCAGGAGTCCGGGGACGACGCCCCCCGATCTAATCCTCCAATATCCGCCCGTCGGTGGAGATGGTGACCACCCGCCACGGGATAAGCTTGCCGGAGCGGATGAGCGCCTGTTTCACGGCGTTTTCAATACCGCCGCAGCAGGGCACCTCCATGCGTACAACCGTCACGCTCTTGATGTTGTTGCGCGCGAGTATCTCGGTCAGCTTGTCGGCATAATCGCCCTCGTCCAGCTTGGGGCAGCCGATGACGGTCACGTGCTTTTTAATGAAATCGCTGTGGAAATTGCCGTAGGCATAGGCTGTGCAGTCGGCGGCCACCAGCAGGTGCGCGTTATTGAAATAGGGCGCGTTGACGGGCACCAGCTTGATCTGCACCGGCCACTGCATGAGTTCGCTCTTCGCGGGCTCGCTTGCGGCGGGTTCGTTCGCGGCCGGGGCCGCGTCGCGGGAGATCGCCTTGGCCATTGTGCCGGGGCAGCCGGCCATGCGGGGCGCTCCGTCGCGCGCTATGGTTTTCGCCATTGTGCCGGGGCAGCCCGCGTGGGGCTTTGTTTCTTTCGCCTGGTTGGCGGCTACGGCGGCTTCGTCGTAAGCGGCGGCCTCGCGCTCCTCAAAGGAAATCGCGCCCGTAGGGCATACGGGCAGGCAGTTGCCCAACCCGTCGCAGTAATCGTCGCGTATCAGTTTGGCCGTGCCGTCCACGATGGCGATAGCGCCCTCGTGGCAGGCCGTTGCGCACAGCCCGCAGCCATTGCATTTTTCCTCGTCGATTTTGATGATTTTGCGTATCATAACGTTCCTCCTGTCGAAAACGCTGTTGTTCTCTTGCTTTTGTGAGTACAGCATACTATACTCGACTTGGAATATCTGTTGTTTTTACAACCAAACGAAAAGGAGTGCGATATGCAGGAATATCTGCCTGTTTTGCTGGGGATGCGGCTTTTTGAGGGCATATCGGCGGAAGAACTGCCGCCGCTGCTGCGCTGCCTGAACGCCATCAAGCGCACATATTTGAAAGGCGCTCAGATCTACCGCATGGACGACCCGGTACACGGCGCGGGCATACTGCTTTCGGGCAGGGCGCAGGTGTATACGGAGGACGTGCAAGGCGCGCGCATGATCGTGGCGCAGTTGGAGGCGGGCGAGCTGTTCGCCGAATCCTTCTCGTGCGCGGATGAAAAGCTGATGCCGGTGGCCGTAGAGGCGCTGACGGACTGCGCGGTGCTGTTTGTGGATTGCGGGCGCATCGCGGCGACGTGTTCGTCGAGCTGCGCGTTCCATAACCGGCTCATACGCAACCTCATGCGTGTGCTGGCCGAAAAGAATATACAGCAAAGCCGGAAGATACGGCATCTTTCCCGCCGCAGTACGCGGGAGAAGCTGCTTTCATATCTTGGCGAGCAGGCGGCGCTCAACCGAAGCGCGCAGTTTTTGATACCGTTTACGCGGCAGGAGTTGGCGGATTATCTGTGCGTGGACCGCAGCGCCATGTCGGCGGAGCTTTCGAAATTGCAGCGCGAGGGCGTGCTGAGCTACCATAAAAGCGCGTTCAAGCTTCGGTGAACGGCGGCGCACGGGTCGGGGCGCGTTTTGCGCGGTATGCTGCTGGAAGGAGAAAACTGTATCGCCGCCTCTGGGCGGCGACGATTATTTTT
>JAEWWD010000272.1 GCA_023396535.1 Bacillota bacterium | reverse complement strand
GTTGTGGCCCATGACATTTCCGTTCTTTTCCCGTTTGGGCAGGAGAAAGGCTGATTAGCAAGCAGAACCATGATTCGTATGATTTCGGCCATATCAATTACATAAGGAGGGAGTCCACAGATGAATTGTCCTAAATGCGGAAAGCCCGCACTTCCCAACGCGGTGTTTTGCAAATACTGCGGAGGCCGGCTGAACGAACCTGTCCAACCGAAACCGGCGGCAAAGTTCTGCGCCGCCTGCGGTGCGGTACTCATACCGCAAGCTCAATTCTGTAACATCTGTGGCACGCGGGTGCAGGAAGAATTGCGTTGCGCCGCCTGCGGCGCGAAGCTTGCGGCAGGCTCCCAATTCTGCAATATGTGCGGCGTGCGAGTCGGGATAGCCGCACAGGAGACTCCAATCATGCTGACTGCGGCTAATCCAGCTCCCCAGGCGGAGCCTGTCATTCTAACGCCGCCGGAACCCATACCTGAGCCTATGCCGGAGCCGGAGCTACCGCCAGCGCCCGAACCTATGCCGGAGCCGGAACCCGAATCGGAACCAGAACCCGAGCCGGAACCAGAACCCGAAATAGAAGCAACTCCCGTCCAGGAGCTGGCGTTTGAGAAGGAGCCCATAGAACCGGCATATTTGGAAGTGGCTGACGCCTGCTCCTCTTGCGGACAAAAGCTTGCTCCGGGCATGCTTTTCTGCACCGGCTGCGGTTTACGTTTGACGCCGCGGGAACCCGACAAACCAGTTCACGAACAAATGGCTACCCCGCTCACGGAGCTTGCGTTTGAAAAGGAGCCCGTTCAGGATCCCGTCCCTGCATCTCAGCCGGAACCCGTACCCGTGTGCGCGTCCTGTAGCGCGGCGTTGGCGCCGAATATGAAATTCTGTACAGTTTGCGGCGCAAAGGTGACGCAGCCGGAGCCTGTGGAGCCCATTACTGAGCCGTTGGCGACGCCGCTTACGGAACTTGCGTTTGAAAAGGAGCCCGTTCAGGAGCCTGCGCCTGCATCCCAACCGGAACCCGTACCCGTGTGCGCGTCCTGTGGCGCGGCGTTGGCGCCGAATATGAAATTCTGTATAGTTTGCGGCGCAAAGGTGACGCAGCCGGGGCCTGTGGAGCCCATTACTGAGCCGTTGGCGACGCCGCTTACGGAACTTGTGTTTGAAAAGGAGCCCGTTCAGGAGCCCGTCCCTGCATCCCAACCGGAACCCGTACCCGTGTGCGCGTCCTGCGGTGCGGCGTTGGCGCCGAATATGAAGTTCTGCACGGTATGTGGCGCGAAGGCAACACAACCGGAACCTCCGTCGGAATCCATAAAGCCTGTGGCGACGCCGCTTGCGGAGCTTGTGTTTGAAAAGGAACCTGTGCCTGTAGCGACACCCGTTTCAGGTCCGGGGCGCATATGCCCGTCCTGCGGTGCGGTATTAGCGCCGGATGCAACTGTTTGCAATGCCTGCAACGATAGGACATGGCGAGAAAAATGGGTTCAAAGCTGATGGCAATTCTAAATCAGGCTCAAAAAAAGATGGGGATTGGCTGATTGCGCCAATCCCCATTCTATGCTGATTGCGTATTTATCCGCGATCCAGTTCAAAGTCAATATTACGCGAATCCATATGCACGGCGGCCACGCGTATCTGCACCGTATCGCCAAGCCGGTATACCTGCCCGTGGCTGCGGCCCACCATACGGTAGCCCTTCTCGTCGAAGGCATAATAGTCATCGTCGAGTGAGCTTGCTCTTACCAGCCCTTCTACCGTATTGCCGAGCTCGACGAAAAAACCGAAGGACACCACCCCGGATATCACGCCCGCAAAGCTGTCGCCTATGCGCTCCTTCATGTATTCGCATTTCTTGAGCTCATCCACCGCGCGCTCGGCCTCCATGGCGACGCGCTCGCGCCGGCTGCAGTGCTCCGCGATATCCGGCAGGCGGTCGTTCAGCCGCTTGACCTGCTTTTCGTTGAGCTCGCCGTGCAGCATCAGCTTGATGATGCGGTGGCCCATCAGATCAGGATAGCGGCGTATGGGCGACGTGAAGTGGCAATAACGCGTAGCCGCGAGGCCGAAGTGCCCAAGGCACTGCTCGCTGTAGCGCGCTTTCTGCATGGAGCGCAGAACCACTTTGCTTACAATGTTCTCCTCTTGCGTGCCGTGCGCCATATCCAATACTTTTTGTATGGCGCGCGGCTGTACTTCGCGCAGGTTGCGGATGCCGTAACCGAGCGTCTGCAAAAACGCGTTCAACTCCGACAGCTTTTCCTTATCCGGCGTTTCGTGCACGCGGTAAAGGAAGGGGCTTTTGAGATCGTACATATGCTGCGCCACAGTCTCATTGGCGATGAGCATACATTCCTCTATGATGCGGTTCGCGATGCCGCGCTCCGCCTTTTCCACGTCTATTGGCCGGCCGGTCGCATCCAGCCGTATGTTTGCCTCCGCAAGATCGAAATCGATACTGCCGCGCTTGACGCGCCGTACGTTCAGCACGCCGCAGAGCGTTTCGAGCTCTTTGAGCATGGGTACGATCTCCGCGTATTTCTTCTGCATCGCCGCGTCGCCCTGCAAAAGCCGCGTGATATCCTCGTATACCAGCCTATATTTGGAGCGTATGACGGTTTCGGCCAGCCTGTGCCGCAATACGCGCCCGGCGGAGTCTATCTCCATAAAGCAGGAGAGCGTCAGCCTGTCCACATCCGGATTCAGCGAGCAGATGCCGTTTGAAAGCTCCACCGGCAGCATGGGGATCACGCGGTCCGCGAGATATACGCTGGTGCCGCGCTCCAGCGCGTCGCGATCCAGCGGGCTGCCCTCCTTCACATAATGCGCCACGTCCGCAATATGCACGCCGAGGTAAAGGTTGCCGTTTGAGAGACGCTCCAGGCTCACCGCGTCGTCGAAATCCTTGGCGTCCGCGCCGTCGATGGTGAATACCATTTTATCCACCAGGCTTTCACGCGTCACGCGGTCGTCGTCCGCGACGGATTCGCTGATCTGCCGCGCCTGCCGCTGCGCAGCCTTGCTGAACGTCTCGGTCAGGTCGAACTGGCGGACGATGGAAAGCACGTCCGTACCCACGGTATTCTTGCTGCCAAGAACTTCCGTGACTGCGCCAAGCATTGGCCGCCGCCCGTCCGGGTATTCGAGTATGGAAGCAACGACCTTATCGCCGGCGTTTGCGTGCATCGTACGGTCTTTGGGTATGAGCATATCCATGGGGATACGCGCTTCGTCTGGCACCACATACCCGCCCGAGCGGCTTTCCACCTCAAACGTCCCTACGATCTTGCTGTAGGCGCGTTTGGAGATGAGTACGACCTCCGCTTCCGGCGAGCCGTTGCGGCTGAACTGGTCGGTATAGCGTACCCAAACGCCGTCCCCGTGCATGGCGCCGTGCATGGCGTCCGCGGGCACGAACGCATCCTGTCCGCCGTTTTGCGGCACGAAAAAGCCGAAGCCGCGCGCATGTCCCTGTACGCGTCCGGGCGTGAGCCCGGTATGCTCGGGCAGTGCCAGCTTACGTTTACGCGTAAGCAGCAGACGGTTGTTTTGAATCAAATCTTCTATGGCTGCTTCCGCTGCCGCTTTATCTTCAAACTGCGCGATCAGCGTATCCGGTGCGAGCGGCTTGCCCGCCGTCGTCAGCGCCTCAATGATTTTGTCCTGCATGTAAATTCTTCAAATTTCCTTTCCGTATTGGTTCACAGCTTTATAGTACCCCCGAGCGCATGTATTCAATCCTCACGGCGCCGCCCGCGCTGCAGCGTAATGCCTAATGAGGCTAAAATTCGTCATTCACCCGAATGGTACATTCGGGTATTCTTCAAGGATTGATGTGCAGCCTGCGGCTGCACGACCAATTGCCGGCGGCATGCACGGCGCAAAATGACCCTTGGAGCGCGGGTTGGCGCAACAACCGAAATCACAGATTTCGGTATCTGTCAAGGATTGATGTCATGGCAAGCCATGACAACGGAACGCTTCCTGCAAAGCAGGAAACCGAGCGCCAATCCCGTGCGGTGAGCCTCGAAAAAGTGCCGTTTTGGCACTTTTTCGACAAACAAAACGGCACGCAGAACATGCGTGCCGTATCGTTCGTTTGATTAGCCGAATGTTATGCCGGCAGAGCCACCATAATCAGCGCAAACAGGCCCAGAACAATGGCCAGTATAACCGTGATCTTCCTGAGCTTGGCCTCTTTTGTGGCGGACTTACCCTTGAGGGAAAGCGAAGAGGTTTCGCCGCCGAATACCGAGCCAAGTCCCGTTTCTTTGCTCTGCTGCATCAATATGACGACGTTGAGCACAACGGCAACGATCAACATGAAGATGGTCAGAATCTGACGCACAACTTCCATTCCAAGCATACCTCCATCCATGACTGCAAAAAACATTCTATCATGCCACAGTCGGCAACGCAAGCATTTTTGCGCCGACAGCCCAAAAACCTGGGGATTTGGGGATCGTTATGCGTGCTGCAGCAGGGATTTCCCCGTCATTTCGGCGGGCACGGGCAGTTCCATGAGTTCGAGCAGCGTGGGCGCGAGGTCGCTGAGCCTTCCGCCGTCGCGCAAAGCGGCGTCCATGCGCGCCGGATCGACGAGTATGCAGGGCACGGGGTTGGTGGTGTGCGCGGTGAACGGGCCGCCCGTTTCCGGGTCTATCATGGTCTCCGCGTTGCCGTGGTCCGCGGTGATGATGCAGCGTCCCCCTGTGGCCAGTATAGCCTGCACGACTTTGATCAGGCAGGCGTCCACCGCGTGTATGGCGGTGACCGCGGCGTCCATAACGCCCGTATGCCCCACCATGTCCGGGTTGGCGAAATTCAGTATCATGACGTCGTATAACCCGCTGTTAACGCGGCGCACGGCTTCATCCGCCACCTCGTAGGCGCTCATTTCGGGCTTGAGGTCGTATGTCGCCACTTTGGGGGAAGGAATGAGGCTGCGGTCCTCACCGGTATTGGGCGCTTCCACGCCGCCGTTGAAGAAGAACGTCACATGCGCATATTTTTCCGTTTCCGCGATGCGGAGCTGCGTTTTGCTCTTTGAAGCGAGATATTCGCCTAATGTGTTATTCAGGGGGACGGGCGGGTAAGCGACGCAGAGCCATTCCCCGAACGTTTTGTCATACTGGGTCATGGATACATAGTGCAGCGGGAAGCAGCCGTTTTTACGCTCAAATCCGGTAAAATCGGGTTGCAGGAATGCGCGCGTGATTTCCCGCGCGCGGTCGGGCCGGAAGTTGAAGAATATGACGCTGTCGTTAGCGGATATATTACCGACGGGCGCGCCGCCGCGCGTGATCACGGCGGGGATCACGAATTCATCCGTCACGCCGTCTGCGTAGGACTTCTCCATGGCGGCGACGGCGCTGTTCGTCTGCGCGCCTTCGCCGTATACCATTGCGGCGTACGCGCGCTGTACGCGCTCGTACCGGTTGTCGCGATCCATGGCGTAATAGCGGCCCATGACGGTCGCGATGCGCCCGCAGCCGATCTCCGCCAGTTCCTTTTCCAGCGCCTCGATAAAGCCCAAACCGCTTTGTGGGGGGACGTCACGGCCATCCATAAAGCAGTGGATGAATACGCGGTCCAGCCCATGATTGTGCGCAAGCTTGACGAGCGCGTACAGGTGCGTCAGGTGGCTGTGCACGCCGCCGTCCGAGCAGAGCCCCAAAAGGTGAAGCGAGGTGCCGTTTTTCAGGCAGTTGTCGATGGCGGAAAGAAACGCCATGTTCGCAAAGAAATCGCCGCCGACGATGGATTTGCTGATGCGGGTGAATTCCTGGTATACGATGCGCCCCGCGCCAATGTTCAGATGCCCCACCTCGGAATTGCCCATCTGTCCCTCGGGCAGGCCGACGTCCATACCGCTCGCGCCTATGCGGGTGTGCGGATATTTCAACCAAAGGGATTTAAAATTCTTTGCGCCGTCAGCGAGTATGGCGTTGCCTTCCGTCTCGTTGCGGCAGCCGAAGCCGTCCAGTATCAGAAGTGCGGTGATAGGTTTCATGCGCACCTCAGAAGTTGACGACGCGGGAGAAATCTTCCGCCTTGAGGCTGGCGCCGCCGATAAGTCCGCCGTCGATTTCAGGCATGGCCATGAGCTCAGAGGCGTTCTTGGGGTTCATGCTGCCGCCGTATTGGATGCGCACCTGGTCCGCCACAGCCGCGCCGTACGCCTTGGCAATGGCCGCACGAATCACGCCGATGGTCTCGTTGGCCTGTTCGCTCGTGGCGGTTTTGCCGGTTCCGATGGCCCAGATGGGCTCGTAGGCGATGACGAGTTTCGAAACGTCCTCCGCCGGTATATCCATAAGCGCAGCCGTCGTCTGGCCGGATACCCATGCGTCCGTTTCGCCGGCTTCACGCTGATCGAGGCTCTCGCCCACGCAGATGATGGGGGTGATGCCCGCCGCAATCGCGGCTGTCGTGCGCATGTTGACTGTTTCGTCCGTTTCGCCGAAATACTGCCGGCGCTCGCTGTGGCCTATGATGGCATAGCTTACGCCGAGGCTTTTGAGCATGTCGGCGCTGATTTCGCCCGTGAACGCGCCCTTCTGCGCCCAGTGTATGTTCTGCGCGCCGAGCTTGATGTTGGTGCCCTCCACGAGGGGCTTGACCGCGTACAGGTCAACGTACGGCGGGCAAACGACCACTTCGCACTTCGCGTCCTTTACCAGGGGGATCAAGCCGGTCACGAGGGCTTCGGCCTCGCCGGGAGTCATGTTCATTTTCCAGTTGCCCGCAATGATGGGTTTGCGCATATCCATCCTCCTATGATCAAAACAAAATGTGATATACAAAAGGAGCGTAAGCCCCTTTCAGGTTCTGAAACTTTCCAGGGGTAAGGGGGATCGCAATCCCCCATATACAGTTGCGTTTATTTGTCGTTGAGCGCAGCCACGCCGGGCAGCACCTTGCCCTCCAGGAACTCAAGGGAAGCGCCGCCGCCGGTGGAGATATGCGTCATTTTGGAAGCATAACCAAGCTTCTTGACGGCGGAAGCGGAGTCGCCGCCGCCGATGATGGTAGTTCCGTCGCATTGGGCGCAGGCTTCGGCGATGGCCGCGGTACCCTTTGCAAAGGCGGGGAATTCAAATACGCCCATGGGCCCGTTCCAGATAACTGTCTTGGCCTCACGGATGGTTTTCGCGAACAGCTCCGCCGTTTTGGGGCCAATATCAAGGCCCATCCAGTCCTGCGGAATAGCGTCGGATGCAACTACCTTATTTTCCGCGTCGGCGGCAAATTCCTTCGCGACAACGATGTCCACGGGCAGCAGAAGATTGACGCCTTTTGCCTTCGCCTGTTCCATCAGTTTGCCGGCGAGTTCAATATTTTCCGCGTCCAGCAGGGAGGTGCCTATTTCATAGCCTTTGGCCTTAAGGAAGGTGTACGCCATACCGCCGCCGATGATCAGGCTGTCGCATTTGGCGAGCAGGTTGGTGATGACGCCTATTTTATCCGCCACCTTTGCGCCGCCGAGTATGGCGACGAAGGGGCGTACAGGGTTTTCAAGCGCTTCACCCATAATGGAGAGTTCCTTACCGATAAGGAAGCCGGCGACAGCGGGCAGGTACGCTGCGACGCCCGCCGTGGAGGCGTGCGCGCGGTGCACGGTACCGAACGCGTCGGATACGAATATATCCGCAAGGGAGGCGAGTTCCTTGGAGAAAGCGGGATCGTTGGCGGTTTCTTCTTTATAGAAGCGTACGTTCTCGAGCAGCACGATTTCGCCGGGCTGCATTTTCGCGATGGCGGCTTTGGCGCTTTCGCCTATGGTATCCTCGGCAAATTCGACATGCACGCCGGGCAGCAGCTCGCCAAGCCGCGCCGCGACGGGACGCAGGGAGAATTCCGGCTCCGGCTTTGTGCCCTTGGGCCTGCCCAGATGCGAGCAAAGTATGACCTTCGCGCCCTGCTCAAGCAGGTATTTGACGGTGGGCATGGCGGCGGTGATACGCTTATCGTCGGCTACGGTTCCCTCGGGCGTGAGCGGGACGTTGAAATCCACGCGCACCAGCACGCGGCGGCCCTTGACGTCGATGTCCTGAATGGTCTTCTTTGCCATATGCAATCCTCCTGAATATGATAATAAATAATTCTTATAACAGTTCAAGGGGACGGCGGCGCTTGTCCAACCCGCGCCCTTGCTGCTATTTTAACACATTACGGCATATCCGCAAGGGGTTCGCGTATTTGGGATAATTCGCAATATCAGATATGTAAGTCTGAAAAAGAAGTCCAGCTTATAACCGTTCGCTTATGGAAGGCAGAACGGCTTTTTCGGCACGACGGTATCGATGGGCCCGCCGCCCAGGCAAACGTCTCCTTGGTAAAATACCGCCCACTGCCCGGGCGTAACGGCGCGCTGCGGCGACAAGAAACGCACATGCGCGCCTTCTCCGCGTATCTCCACTTCCACGGGCTGGTCCGGCTGGCGATAACGGAACTTGGCCGTGCAGGAAAACGCCCGCGCCGGCGGCTCGCCCGCGATCCAGTGGACATGCTCCGCCATAAGCGCCAGGGAATACAGCTCGTCCTGCTCGCCCTGCTGTATGATGAGCAGGTTCCTGGGAATGTCTTTGCCTATGACGAACCAGCTTTCGCCGGTACCGTCGTTCCTGCCGCCTATGCCAAGCCCCTTTCTCTGGCCGAGTGTATAATACATCAGCCCGTCGTGGCGGCCTATGACGCGGCCGCTGAGATCCACCATGTCGCCCGGTTGTGCGGGCAAAAACTGCATCAGGAACTGCTTGAAGCGCCGCTCGCCTATGAAGCAGATTCCCGTGCTGTCCTTTTTATCGGCGTTTACGAGGCCGTGCTCGTGCGCGAGACTCCGTACATCCCGCTTTTGCAGCTCCCCTATTGGAAACAGCACGTTCATAAGCTGTTCTTGCGTGAGGCCGCAGAGGAAATATGTCTGGTCTTTGTTTGCATCCAGCGCTCGCAACAGCTCTACCCGGCCGTCCTCGCGCCTTAACCGCGCGTAATGACCTGTTGCGAGGAAACTTGCGTCCGCCGTATGGGCAAGATCTAAAAATGCCCGGAATTTTATTTCGCAGTTGCACAGCACGTCGGGGTTCGGCGTACGGCCACGTTGATATTCCGAAAGGAAATAGGAAAACACGCGTTCCCGGTATTCCCGCGCGAAATTTACCGTGTAATAGGGGATGGAGATGGCGTCGCAAACGCGGCGGACGTCTTCATAATCCGCCGCGGCGGTGCAGACTCCGTCCTCACCCTCTTCTTCCCAGTTTTTCATGAATACGCCCACGACGTCATAGCCCTGCTGCTTGAGCAGCAGGGCAGCGACGGCGGAATCCACCCCGCCGGACATACCGACCATTACCCGCGCGCCGTTCACTTTAAAGCGCCACTATAGATTTCAGGTCATATCCGGCCTCTTCCACCGCGTTTTGGAGCGCCGTTTTCTCGCCGTCCCAAAGCACGTCGGCAAGGCCGATCTGTACGTCGTTGACCGCCACGCCCATAGCGAGCAGGGCTTTTTCCACGTTGCGCACGCAGTGGCTGCAGCCCATGCCTTCAATTTCCAGCCTGTAATGCTTCATATCACAAGCTCCTTTATACAAGTATCCGAATGATACATTCGGGTATTTTACGAGGATTCACGTTGGGATTGATGCGCAGCCGGGGGCCGCATAACAACATATTGTTCTCAGTATACCACGAGCACGTGAAAACATGAATATTTGGGCAGGAAGAAAATGCTTAAATTTGTGCAAAACTCGCGTAGTAACCAATCTGCGGACCTACGCGTACTATATACCATCGGCGTCGACACGTCGCCAATCGCTCAAAAAAACAAGGAGGCTTTTTGTATGGGCTGTTTCTCTTGCAATACCTTTGACTGGTGGTGGATCCTTATCCTGGTGCTGTTATTTGTCTGCAATGACGAGTGTAACGGCTGCCTGGACTGCATTCGTGATCTGGTCTGCGATAACGTTGTCTGGATCATCGCCCTGCTCCTCATCTGCAACAATCGCCTCGACACCAGTGACACCAGCGACCGCCGCTGCGGCTGCGGCTGCAACTAATCGGTCAAGATGTAGCAAACGGGTGCGGAAGCATCCGGGAGCCACTGACAAAGTCTTCGGACTTTGTCGGTGGCTTTTTCATTGCGCGTAATTCGTCGCTGCCGGCCAGTGCTCCAGAATAGTACGCATCGGATATCGTTTGCCGGGACAACCTTCTTTGCAATAATTCTTATTCTTCGCGTGCGGCAGATATGCGCATACGTCTTGACCGTATGCCCTCCGGATGGTATAAAGTACATGCGGGGAAGCCGCGTAAAGGAGAAACCGATATGAAAATGGATTTCAATAAACCTACGACAAGGCTGGTGGCGGCGGGGCTGCTCACCGGCTGCATACTGCTGCTGACCGTATCCGTTCCTATCGCTATCCCCAATATGGCGGGCGCATATGTCAACCCTGGCGATGTGGGCGTCTATGTTGCCGCATATCTTCTGGGTACGCCCTGGGGAGTACTGGCCGCGGCGGCGGGCAGCGCGCTGGCGGATCTCTATTACGGCAGCGTCTTATACATAGGGCCTACGTTCATCATAAAGGGATTGATGGCGTTTACCGCGACGAAGCTGCTCAGACGCTGGAATAAACTGCCGGCTCTGCTGTGCGCCGGTATTCTGATGCCGATCGGCTATTTTATATTTGAAACCGTTTATTATACCATTGTTGCGGGCGGCGCGCTGAACGCCGGCGTGGCGACCGCGATGCTCGGCGTACTTCCCAACCTCGCGCAGTATGCTTTCGGCGTTGTGGTAGGCTTGCTCCTGATCAAGGTGCTGGAGCGGTTTACAATCAAAGCCTGAGTAGCGGTGGCCGTTTGAAAATGCATAAAAAAGGCACATCCGGGCGATGTGCTTTTTTATATGACTTTGCGATTAGCTGTCAATTCGCTCGATGGCGACGCGCATGATACCGCCGCAGACCATGCCTTCGTCTTCGGCGGCAGTCCCGGTGAGGTCTACCTTTTCGACGCGCGGCAGGCCGGTGCGGATTACATCATATGCTTGCTGTATGACGGCGCTTTCACTGCAGCCGCCGCCGATGCTGCCCAGCGTACGCCCGTCCGGAAATACCAGCATTTTCGCGCCCGCTCCGCGCGGTACGGAGCCCTTTGCTTCCACGATGGTAACCATCGTATACGGCGTATCCTGCGCCCGCGCGAGCGTTTCCAAAAGCTCCCGGTCCAGTTCCGGCCAGCTTTGCTTCTGCAGCGTTCGTTTATACAGTATCGTCTGCGCGAGTATGGAAACGGCGATTTCTTCCGGCGTTACGGCGCCAATTTTCAGGCCGATGGGAGAACATACCCTGTCGAGCTGTTCTTTTGTAAAGCCTTCTTCCAAAAGTCCGTCCAGCACAATGCCCACCCTGCGCGCCGAGCCGATCATGCCGACGTACGCGACGTCGCGCGCAAGCGTGCGGCGCAGGCAGTCTGCGTCGTGCCTGTGCCCGCGCGTTATGACCACGACGAAGCTGAAGCGGTCGAGCGCGAGCGCGTCGATGGCATGATCAAAGCCGTCGCACACGACGTCCGCCGCCAGCGGGAAGCGCGCCCTGTTTGCGAAAGACGGGCGGTCGTCCACCACGACGACGCGGAAACCGCATTTTGCGGCAAATTCGCACAGCGGGAGGGCGATATGCCCGCCGCCCAATATAATCAACCGGGGTTCAGGCACGAAAGGTTCCGCGAAGCGCAGTCCTCCGCCCGGCAAAGAAACGCACTGCACGCTGCTTTTTTCAATTGCCGCTCGCGCAAGCGCCGCCGGCGTATCCGCGCCTGGAACTTCAGACAGGTCTTTTTCCAGAAACAGCGTTTTTTCCGGCATGGCGTCATCCGAAAGCGATGTTACCAGTACCGCCCGGCTGCCCCGGGCTATGCCGTCCAATATGTTCTTGTAGTGCTCCTGCATTTGTGATGTCCTTTCGGTCCGAAGTATGCTCTGTTAATACTGGTTTAGCTGCGCGATGCTTGTACGAAAATAACGCTGCCGTTCTGGAGGGTATGGTAGCATACCCCTTTGCCCTTGTCAAACATATGCGCTTTGTCATATGGCCTCATATCGGTCGGCTGTGGCAATCCGATACAAGAGAATTTTACATGGACAAAAGTCCGCTTGCTTTCTCATCACGCGGAGCGTATAACAAGAGTTAATATTCAATAGGAAATTACCGTACTCGCAATAAGAAATGCCAACAATATACTGCAAATATACGCTTGACAATGCCGGAGGGCATGCGTATGATTATAGCACAAACGAGACATATATATTCAGTCGTGACAAATGTCACGGGCGCGAAGATCAAAAACAATCCAAAATTTAATTCGCTTAGCCAAGCAAGAGTTGGAAATGAGGGTACGCCATGGTAATGGACAGGCGAACATGCATCCGCATCGCGCACTGGTATTATGAGCTGGGCCTTACGCAGGAACAGATCGGCAGGCGGCTGCAGATTCCGCGACAAAGAATCAATAAAATTGTAAATTCTTTGGTTACGGATGGCATCGTTACCATTAAAATCAACGGTCTGGATCAGGATTTTTTGCGGCTGGAAAGCGCCATAGAGGAACGTTTTGGTATCCGGCAGGCTGTTGTGGCGGATTATGACCACAGTGAAACCCCGCTTTTGGACGTGCTGGGCGGCAAAGCCGCGGAATTTTTGGATGATTTTATCAAGGATCGCAATGTAATAGGCATTTCCTGGGGAGCTACCGTAGGGGAAACCGTCAGTTCCATGCGCTCCGCAAACAAGACGGGCTGCCATGTCGTCCAGTTGGTAGGCGGTATGAATACCAATACGAACGGCCGCATGAACAAGCCGGATGAAATTACGCGCATGCTGGCCGGCAAGCTCAACTGCTCTTATCAAAATCTGTACGCCCCCGCCATGTTCAACAACGATATGACAAGGGCAATGATCATCAAGGAAGAAAGCGTGCGCAGCGTACTGGAGACCATGCGGCGCTGCGACATCATTGTCATGGGTATTGGCGAATTGAGCGGAGACGCGACTACCGTGCAGAACGGCTATATTACGTCCAGTCAGTATATGGCTTTGCGGGAGGGCGGCTACGTTGGCGATTTCTGTTTCAATCATTTCGATATCAACGGCCGTTTTGAGGATGGCGAATTCAGCCGGTTGACGCTGGGAATCCGACATGAGACGCTTAAGGCCGTCCCGCATGTCATTGCCGTAGCGGGCGGCATGCATAAGCGCGACGCCATCGTCGGCGCGCTCAGGACAGGCTGCATCGATATACTCATTACGGACAGCGTCACCGCGCGCAGCATGCTGGAAGACAAACCGGAAGAAACCGCACGTCAGAACAGCGCACATTCATAACGTTTCTAACCGATCGCGTGAGAGGTCGCACGCCGTCAATGGCATGCGTTATACGGCGCGAGCGGATTTAGGAATAAAAAACGGGAGGAATAAAGTATGAAGTCACTCAAAAAACTCGTCGCCATGATTCTGGCCCTCGTAATGGCGGCTGCACTGGCCGGATGCGCCGCGCCTGCTTCCCCGGCAGCTACCCAGGCGCCCGCCGCCGATGCTACCGCCGCACCCGCCGCGGAAGCGACCCCCGCCGCCGAACCCATCAAAATCGGCTACGTCAGCGCTCTCTCCGGCGATACCGCTCTCTGGGGCCAGGCAGGTCTGAACGGCATGCTTCTGACCGCCGAGAAGATCAATGCCGCCGGCGGTATACTGGGCAGGCCGGTTGAGATCGTCGGTCTGGACGGCAAGGGCGACGCCGCCGACTCCGTCAGCGCTTACAAGAAGCTCGTCGAAGAAGAGAAAGTCTGCGCTGTCGTAGGCACCAACTTCTCCAGCTGCAACATCCCCATCGCTGCCGTCGCGGATGAACTGAAGGTTCCCGTCATCGCCACCGCCGCCTCCAACGAGCTGGTTACCGTTGACGAAAACGGCAAACTGCATCCCTACTCCTTCCGCCTCTGCTTCATCGACTCCTATCAGGGCAGCGTGGTCGGCAACTATGCCGCCAAAGAGCTGGGCCTGAAGAAGGCGGCCATCATCACCGACATCACCGATGCGTATTCCACCGGCGTTGGTTCCTACATCGTAAAGTCCTTTGAGGCTGCCGGCGGCACCATGGTCGCGCAGGAAGAAGCCCAGAACGGCGACAACGATTTCCGCGCGCAGCTCACCAAGATCGCGAAGGCTGAGCCTGACGTGCTGTTCATCCCCTGGATCTATCAGAACGTTGCTCTGATCGCAAAGCAGGCCCGCGAGCTCGGCATCAACTGCGTCATGCTGGGTACGGACGGCTGGGATTCCGCTGAACTGGCCGACCTCGCCGGCGGCGCCCTGGAAGGCTGCTCTTACGTCTCCCGTATCGGCTTCAACACGCCCGAAGCGAAGGCCTACGGCGAAGAATACGTTGCGAAGTACAACATCGGCCTGGAAGCCGAGTGCCTGTTCGGCAACGACGGCCTGCTCTGGGTCAAGGATGCCATTGAGCGCGCCGGTTCCACCGATCCCGTTGCCGTCCGCGACGCTCTTGAGAACACCGACACCTTCACGGGCCTTCTCGGCACCATGAAGATGGATGCGGCCACCCATAACCCCCAGAGGGATTGCGCCATATTCACCTGCAAGAACGGCGTATTCGAATTCGTTGAGGTTTATGCCGGCTAATTGCCGAAAAGACGGCTGTCTCACGGAGCGCTTCATGCGCTCCGTGGGGCGGTCCCTTCTTGCGGCTGGCGGATCAAAAGCGTCGGCGCATTGCGCCGGGTGGCGGACGATCCCGACAGAACTTTTCGCGCTTTGTTCCGCAGGCGCAATATAAAGAATGAGGTGTAACGCATGTTCTTCCAACAGTTGATCACGGGCGTCTCGATCGGCGGCGTATACGCGCTGATTGCGACGGGCTATTCCCTGGTTTACAGCCTGTTGGATTTCTCCAACTGGGCGCATGGCGAGGTTGCGATGCTGGGCGCTTACGTGGCGTTCATGGCGGTCTCCGCCGTGCATTTGCCCTTCCTCGTTTCGGCGGCGCTGGGCATACTCGGCGCGGCGCTGATCAGCTTTTTAAACGAGCGGGTCGCATACAAGCGCATCCGTAACAACAAATCCCCCAATATGTTTTTGATGATTGCCGCGATGGGCCTCTCCACCACCTACCAGAATGCGGCCACGCTGCTGTTCGGGGCGAAATTCAAGATGTACCCCGCGGTGCTGCCGGTTTCTTCGGTCCAGATCGGGCAGTTTTATATCGGCGTGCTGGATCTGGTCAGCCTGATCATCACGGCGGTTATGCTGTTTGTACTGATACTCATCATTGAAAAATCGCAATTCGGTTTGAACATTCGCGCCATCGCCTGCAACAGCCAGACGGCAGGGCTTCTGGGCGTTAAGGTGGATAAATGCATCGCGATGGTGTTTCTGCTTGCGGGCGGTCTTGCCGGCGCGGCCGGCATACTGTTGGGCATGAAATACAATGTTTACCCCACCATGGGCAATGTCGGCCTGAAAGCCTTTATCGCGTCCGTGCTGGGCGGGTTGGGCAGCGTCCCCGGCGCGATTGCCGGCGCGATACTGCTGGGCGTGATCGAAACATTCGCATCGGGCTATTTAAGCTCGGGACTTCGCGATCTGATCTCTTTCACGCTGCTCATCGTCATATTGCTGGTCAGGCCGAGCGGCTTGATGGGCGTGGACGTACAGGAAAAGGCCTGACAGAAAGTAGGTGAGTGCCAAGTGTTGAATTCTTTCCAGCAGGGCGTCATCATACTGGTCTGCATCAACGTCATAGCCGTACTGGG
>JAEWWD010000245.1 GCA_023396535.1 Bacillota bacterium | reverse complement strand
GCGGTATCTCCTGCACGACTTTGGATATCAGGTTTTCGCTGTTCATTTGGAAACATCCTCCTTGATGTCGGTGCTCAATACCGGGCGGCAGCGCCCGACCGGCGAGCGAATGGGGACCCGGATGCAGTCCGCTATTTTATGTATTATAATGGTCTGTGTCAATCGCGTCAATGCCATGCGGCAAGTTCGCATATATGTATATTGCCCCGATTTGCCTTTCTGCGGCTTGATTTCAATAACATCGCTCCCGAATTAACAGTTTGTTTATGCTTTATGCATGACAATTCGATTACGGAATGATAAAATACTTTACAGGCTTTGGAGGTTTCCATTCGCCCATGGGATAACAAACGGGAAGGAGGCTCGCTGTGCGTATCGTAAAACGCGTAATATCCGTCGTCACAGCGGTTGTGCTGCTGTTCGTTACAACCGCCGCCGCGCAGGCGTTAACTCCTCTTGCCTCTTCTCCCATGCATATTGGCTCCCATGGGGAAAACGTAAGATTGCTGCAGCAGAATCTTAACGAGCTTGCGTTGTACGACGGAGAAGCAGACGGCCTCTACGGTCAGCAAACGGCGGCCGCCGTACGCAAACTGCAAACAAAGCTGGGGCTCACTGCCGACGGAATTTGTGGAAAGACCACCATACGCCTGTTCAACAGCGAATTGCAGCAGGAAAAGGCTCCCGCCTCCCATGCGGGCCAGATCTATTCAGATACGCTTACGGGCAAGCGTATCGGCATAGACGCCGGGCACCAACTTACGCCGGATAACGCCTATGAACCCATATCCCCGGGTTCCCTTCGCACAAAAGCGCGCATGAGCGCGGGGGCGACCGGCGTAAAAACAGGCGTACCTGAATATGAAATTGCACTGATTATCGCAAAAAAGCTGAAATCCCTTCTGGAGGATGCGGGCGCCGTCGTTATCATGACGCGAACGCAAAACGACGTTCACTTGTCGAACGCAGAGCGGGCGCAGCTTATGAACGACTCGGAAGTGGATTGCTGGGTTCGCATCCACTGTGATTTCAGTAAGGATAGCACTATTTCCGGCATCCATATACTTGCGCCTTCCACAAAGAACGCCCCGGATATCGCTGAAAACAGCGCGCTGTTCGCCGAGTTTGCCCTGAAAAGCATAAGCGACGCTACCGGCGCAAAAGCGCTTTCCGTAGTATACAGAGCGGACCAGACCGGATTTAATTGGTCGGAAAGCCCCGTTGTGACAGCCGAACTCGGTTACTTATCCAATCCGACGGAAGATGTGCGGCTCAACCGCAGCTATTATCAGCAAGCATGCGCTGTCGGGCTTTATAACGGACTTGTCGCCTATTTTGAAAATTAAAATAATATTTAAAACAACAGACGAGGGCGATAAAAACCGCCCTCGTTTTTGTTTTTAACCGCTACGCGTTAGCGCATCGAACTTCCGCCGGTGCCGCTCGTGCCGCCTACGCCGCTGTTGGGCATGGACTGCTCGGCATACGCAATCATACGTTTGACCATTTCGCCGCCGATGGACCCGGCCTCGCGGGAAGTCAAGTCGCCGTTGTAGCCCTGCTTGAGGTTGACGCCCAGAGAGGACGCTACTTCGGTCTTGAACTGATTCAGTTTGGCCTTGGCCTCGGGAATAAGACTCTGATTGCTGCTGTTGCTCGCCATAATAACAACTCCTTTCTTTCAGGTTCATAGAAGGCTCTCACAGAAGCGAACCCCTGCGGAAAACGCCTTCATTTGCTGGATAATGATTTTACTGAGGCATGTTCTGCTCGGCATACGCGATCATGCGTTTGACCATTTCGCCGCCGATGGAGCCGGCCTCACGGGAAGTCAAGTCGCCGTTGTAGCCCTGCTTGAGGTTGACGTTCAGAGAAGACGCCACTTCGGTCTTGAACTGATACAGCTTGGCCTTGGCCTCGGGAATAAGAGTCTGATTGCTGTTGTTGCTCGCCATAAAAATACTCCTTTCTTTCGTATTTATAGAAGGCTGCCCACAGGGCGAAACCCCTGCGGGGCAGCGCCTTCACGTATTGATGGGGATTTTACTTAGGCATGTTTTGTTCGGCGTAAGCGATCATGCGCTTCACCATTTCGCCGCCGATGGAGCCCGCTTCACGGGAAGTCAAATCGCCATTGTAGCCCTGCTTGAGGTTAATGTTCAAGAAAGAGGCAACTTCAGACTTAAATTGATTCAGAGCCGTTTTAGACTCGGGGATCAGCGCGCTGTTTCGTGCCACTGTTTTTTCTCCTTTCCTTGTGTTGTGGTGTTAATTTGCCCCGACATATAGAATCTATGACTGGAATCTGTTGTAATCTCTGCATGCTTTTGTTTCAAAATATCCGACCCGTATGAATGCCTTCATTAATATTATTTTGTGTAACAAAAAAACACGCATGCGCGGATAGCATGCATGTTTAAAAAAATTAAATGAATAGCCGGTATGTACAGCCCGCCCGTTCGATAAGCCGGGCTAATTGTTCGCGATTTCACGCATACGCAATCTATACAATTCCCACGCGCGGGCAAATATGGACGCGTTCTCCAGTGTCTCTCCGGCTTCCATCAGCGACTGCGCGGCGCGCTGCGCTTCAAACAGGACGTCCATGTCCGTCGCCATCTGCGCCGCATGGAGCTCGTCCATGCCATGCTGACGGGTGCCCAGGAATTCTCCGGGGCCGCGCAGTTCCAAATCGCGCTGCGCGACGAGAAAGCCGTCGTTGGTCTTCGTCATAATCTCCAGCCGTTTCGCCGCGACTTCTCCCGCCGTATCCCCAAGCAGGAAGCAGAAGGATTGGCTTGCGCCCCTGCCCACGCGCCCGCGCAACTGGTGCAATTGCGCGAGCCCGAACCTGTCCGCGTTTTCTATCACCATTACAGTGGCGTTTGGCACATCCACACCCACTTCTACCACCGTGGTGGATACGAGCACCTGCAGTTCTCCACGGCGGAACGCCTCAATGGTCTGCTCCTTTTTGACCGCCGCCATGCGCCCGTGCAGCAGCGCGATGGACAGGTCAGGCAGCAATCCGGCGAGTTCCTCGTATACCTCCTGCGCGCTTTTTACTTCCACAGCGTCCGAATGCTCCACCAGCGGGCACACGACATACGCCTGCCTGCCTTCCTGCGCCTGCTTTTGGACAAAACGGTACATATCGTCCCGGCGCTCTTCCGGTACCAGCCGTGTCATCACAGGCTGCCGCCCCGGCGGAAGTTCGTCCAGAACGGATAGATCCAGATCGCCGTAAAGCAGCATAGTCAGCGTCCGTGGGATGGGAGTCGCGCTCATAATGAGCACATCCGGCATTTTCTCGCTTTTATTGGCGATCTGCGCGCGCTGCCGTACGCCGAAACGATGCTGCTCATCCGTAATAACAAGGCCAAGCCTGTTGAACGCAAGCCCGGATTGCAGCAGGGCGTGCGTACCCACCGCTACCAACGCCTCGCCCGATTGAATGCGCGCGTAGACGGACTCCCGCTCCTTTTTACCCATGCCTCCGCGCAGCAGGCAGACGGAATCGCCAAACATGCTCTGCAAATGCGTGTAATGCTGCAGCGCAAGTATCTCTGTAGGCGCCATCAGCGCGCCCTGATACCCGTTCTTCGCCGCAACCAGAAGGGCATAGAAAGCAAGCACCGTTTTGCCGGAGCCCACGTCGCCCTGTATCAGACGGTTCATGGGCCGTTCACGCCCCATATCCGCTTCTATTTCCTTTAATACGCGCTCCTGCGCGCCCGTAAGAGGAAACGGCAGGCCGCCGATGAAGTCCTCGCGTATGCCTGCGGTATCATACGCAACTCCCGCCCTGCCCAGCCGTTCCCGTTTGAGCAGCGCGATGGCCAGCAGGTAATACAGCATATCTTCAAAGGAAAGCCTCCGCCGCGCATCGGCGAGCGACGGCATATCTTTGGGAAAATGCACGTCGCAAATCGCTTGCGCCAACCCGACAAGCCCGTGCTGCGCACGAAAAGCGGCGGGCAGCGTATCCGTTATCGCACCCTCCGCTCGCCGAAGCGCCTTCTCCACGGCATCGCGCACCTGGTATTGCGAAAGCCCCTGCACAAGCGGATATACGGGCAGTATACCGGGCGGCTCGTCCATCACGGCGGGGTTGACGAGCTTCAGCCCCCGGCTTCTGTCCGCCTTGCCGCAGAATACGCTGGTCTGTCCGGCCCGAATTTGATTTTTTCGATAAGGCTGGTTATACCATACAAGCTGCAGCCTGCCTGTTTCATCCTGCGCAGTCGCCGCGACAAGCTGCAGCCCCCTTGACGGGCGCAGCAGCCTCGGCTCCTGTACGATGGTCAGACGCAGTGCGGCAAGCTCGCCGTGCATAAGCGAGCCCGCCTCGCGTACGGCGGAAAAATCCTGATATTCGCGCGGCATGAAATACAGCAGGTCCGAAAGCGTTCGGATGGACAGCCGCTCGAAGGCGGCGGCCCTGCTCGCGCCCACGCCCTTGAGCATCGCAACAGATTCCTGCAGCATGTCCATTCGCCTCCCGCTTTATTAAAACAGCATACTTTAAAAATATTGCCCGCATCGCGTCATTGCGCAGTGCGGGCAGCATAAAAATAAATTGAAAATTATTCCACCGAGAAATAGTAATAGTAGATGGGCTGCCCGCCCTCTTCCACGATGAATTCCACATCCGGATACTCCTGCTGCAGCGCATCCACAAGCTCCTGAGCGGTAGCGGCCTGCATACTTTCGCCGTAGAAAATGGTTACTATGCAGTCGCTTTGGCCGTTCTTTTCCAGCATTGTTTTCAGCAGTTTGAGCGAAACGCCCTGTATGCTCTCATCCACCGCCACAATGTCGCCGTCCATCATGCCGATCATATCGTCCTTGCGGATTTTGGTGCCATTGAAGGACGTATCGCGCACCGCATACGTGACGGAACCTGAAATGACCTTGCTTATGGCTTCCAGCATGCGGGACTTGTTATCCTCCGGCGTAAGATCCGGATGGAACGCCATCGCGGCGGCAATGCCCTGCGGTATCGTCTTAGAGGGAATGACCACGACATTGCAATCCGAAAGTTCGGCGGCCTGCTGCGCCGCAAGTATGATGTTGCTGTTGTTGGGCAGCACGAACACGTTGCGCGCGTTGACCTTGAATATGGATTTCTTGATGTCGTCGATGCTGGGGTTCATTGTCTGACCGCCCTGCACCAGCGCATCGACCGCAAGATCCTGGAACACGCCTCCCACGCCCGTGCCGGACGCCACCGCGACCATGGCGTATTCGCGCTCGTTCGACTTGCGCTGCGCCTGTATTTCGCGGTTCTGTTCGCGCATGTTCTCTATTTTGACCTTGTCGATCTCGCCCAGACGCAGCGCGAACTGCAGCGCTTTGCCCGGGGAATTGGTATGCACGTGCACCTTGACCATCCCCGCGTCATATGCGGCGACGACCGAATCGCCTATATGCGTGAGCTTTTCGCGGAATTTATCCACATCCTCCTCGTGGAAAGCTTCGGACAGATGCGTTACAAAGAATTCCGTACAGTAAGTAAAGCGGATTTCCTCCACGTCTTCCAACGTGAGTACATCCTCTTCGATGGCCGGGGCTGCTTTTTCTTCCTCGTAATCGCCGATCTCCTCGCCGTCCAGCGCCAGTTTGAACCCGCGGTAAATCGTGACGAGTCCCTTGCCGCCCGAATCGACGACTCCGGCTTCCTTCAACACCGGCAACAGGTCCGGCGTAAGCAGCAGCGCCCGCTCTCCTTCTTCCACTATGGCGTCAAGCAGGTTGTACACGTTCGCGCCCCGGGCTACGAGCTGCCCCGCGGCATCCGAGATCATGCGCGAAACGGTCAGCATGGTGCCCTCCTTGGGCTTCATGACCGCTTTGTAGGCCGCCTCCGTACCCATGGCGAGTGCGTTGGCGAGCATTGCGGCGTCCATTTCCTCCGCACCCTTGAGCGCGCGGGAAAAGCCGCGAAAAAGCTGTGAGAGTATAACGCCCGAATTGCCGCGCGCCCCTTTAAGGGCGCCCAGGCTCAGCGCGTCTGCAACGCAGGTAACCGTCGTGCAATCGGCGTTTTTGATCTCCTTGATGGCGCTTTGCATGGTCATCGTCATGTTGGTTCCCGTGTCGCCGTCGGGGACCGGGAACACATTGAGCGAATCGATGAGCGCCTTGTTCCGCTCCAGCAGCGCGGCGCCTGTAAATATCATATCCTTCAACAGTTCGCCGCTGATTTTCATACCGTCCAAATCAGTTTCCTCCCATCGCGCACCGCCGTACACGCAAACACGGTACGCCGATGTACGCGCGGCACCCGTCAGACGCGGATGCCCTCCACATAAATGTTCACGTTATGCACGCTGAGCCCCGTCATTTCCTGTACGCGATAGCGTACGTTGTCCCGCGCGTTCTGCGCGACCGCGGACAGTGACACACCGTACTCCAACATAACGTAAAGGTCGATATCCACCTCGCCCGGACCAACCGAGGTCACTTTGATACCGCGTTTGAGATTGTCCTTTTTAATGAGCTCAATAATCGCATCGGAGGCCTTTTTCGAGCTCATGCCCACGATGCCGTAATTTTCGCACGCCGCATAACCTGCAATGCTGGCAACAAGATCTTCGGTCATTATGATCTTGCCCAGCTCGTTGCTCATCTCGACAGACATAACCGTCCCTCCTTTTCATGAAACCTATGCGCCCGGCCAAGCCGGACAGAACAAAGAGCGACCACAGTGTATAAACATTTTACCGCAACCCCGCCAAACTGGCAACCATACAATTTGTCGAGGGTTTTTACCTATCTCGTGCATAGAGTCAGAACACATGATACGATGTAAGTATGAACACGGACAAACAGTATTACACATATATCGTCCGCTGCGGCGACGGAACGCTGTATACCGGGTACGCGGCGGATATCCGGGCGCGTATCGCGCTGCACAACAGCGGACGCGGCGCAAAATATACGCGCGGGCGTCTGCCCGTAGCGCTGCAGTATGCGGAACGTTTTCCCACCCGCTCTCAGGCGCAGGCGCGCGAGGCGCAAATAAAGCAGCTTTCGCGCGCGCAAAAGCTGCTTCTGATAGGGAATTGGGACGGTATGCTCTAGCCGTCAGCCGGAAGCCCCGGCGGAATTATCCGTCTCCTCATCTGACTGATCCGTCTCCTCATCGGACTGATCCGGCACGGGGGATGAGTCGGGCCCGGCGGTCGTATCCGGCTCGTCCTCGTTCTGTCCGTCAAACAGTGCGGCCGCTTTATCGAACAGGCTCTCTGCTCCTGCCTTTATACCGGATGTTTCAAGAAAGTTCTCTGTCGCCTGCACCGCCTCAGTTCCGGCGGTCTCCATATCGCGCAGCACTTCGGACGCATTGGTTTCAAGACCATGCTCGTTTTCCATATAAGAAAGCACCAACAACAGCAGCAGCCCGAAAACGGCGAACGCCGCGACGATTTTGAGCAGCAGCCTCATATTACCCTCCTATTCCGTACGCGCCTGTCGTATACGGGGCAATATCCCGCATGGGCAGCTCGAAGCAGGGCTCGCCCGCATCATAAGTCGTGATTTCATAGGGGCGGTATAAGAGGACGATATCTCCTTTATCGATATAAAACGGCTGGTCGTCTGAAACGGGAGGCACCTCGCACAGCAAAGTCATACCCCTGTCGTTCGCGATCTCCGTCACGATATCCGGCAATACGCTTCTCCATTCCCTGTCGGTGGAAGAAAAGAAATCCGAAAGCAACAATACCTTCCCGTTATGCATATCCACGGTAACGGGATACATCGTATACCCTTTCCTGCCAGATCGCTTTTCAACCTCAGCCACGCAGGAAAACAGCGATGCGGTACTGCAGGTGACGCGTACGTGAAAATCCTCTCTTTCCGCGTTTACGCCGGCAAGCGCGAGCGCCTGAAATACATATTCCATTGCGGTAGCGTCGAGCATGGGCGTCGTACTGGCAAGCGTGGCCGCCTGCCCGGAAAAAAGCTGTTCCTCCTCCGGCATTTCCTCATCCGGCGCGGGTTCTTGTGCAACCTCCGCTGCCGCCGTCTCGGACGTCTTGGCTGGCGCGGGCGACGGTGTTTTCCCCGGCTTCTCCGGCGCGGGCTCTGCGGGCGGGCATGTCTCTAAAGCCACAGGCGAGGCCGCTGGTTCGTGCGCGGCAGCGGCGGGCTTGACGCCGCCGCTGTTCATGCGCAGGGTGGGCACGGGCGTACCGCGATCCTCATCGGCGACGTCCACCGCCTCGATATCCAATACCTCGGATCGAATAGGCGAAGCGGAACAGGCGCACAGCAGCATGCAGCACAGCGCCAACACAACGCCGTACATCCATCTCATGCCGCTCACCCGCCTTTCCCCAGTTCTGTTCCCGTACATTTTATCACGCGGTTTGAGTCGTTTCTATGAATTTACTGTTAATCCGCCTTAATCTTCCGGTGTTACAACCACAAGTTCAGTCTGCGAAAGAGCGGACTCGATCATATCCGTAAAGTCCACCATCGCCTCGCTTTCCCTGAGCTTGTCCACCGCGGGGCGCGTAATGGGGTGCTGCGGCACAAATACGGTGCAGCAATCTTCATACGGCAATATAGACGTCTCATAGGTGCCTATAGCGATGGCGCGCTCCACGATCTCCTGCTTATCGAAGCCTATGAGCGGCCGGAACACGGGCATATCCACAGCATCGTTCGTAACAGCCAGGCTTTCGAGAGTCTGGCTCGCAACTTGGCCGATCGACTCCCCCGTTACGAGAGCGAGCGCCCCGTCTTCCCGCGCGATGTGCTCCGCGATGCGCATCATGAGCCTGCGCATGAGCACGGTGGTCTGGCTGGATGGGCATTTTTCGTAGATAGCAAGCTGGATATCCGTAAATGGTACCAGATGCAGGCGGATTTCTTCCGCATAGCGCGAGAGCAGGCGGGCAAGCGCGACAACCTTGTCCCGCGCGCGCTCGCTCGTGTAAGGATAACTGAAAAAATGCACAGCGGAAAGCGAAACACCGCGCTTGGCAATCATATACCCCGCCACAGGGCTGTCGATGCCGCCGGAAATCAATAGTGCCGCGCGCCCGTTGCAGCCCACGGGCATACCGCCGGCGCATGGAATCTCGCGCATATATACGAAGCCGCGTTCGCGCACCTCCACCCCGACGCTGATATCCGGACGGTGCACATCCACACGCAGCACTGGAAACCGTTTCAAAAGCAGCGCCCCCAATTCCCGGCAGATTTCATCCGAACGCATGGGAAAGCTCTTGTCCGCCCGGCGCGCGAATACCTTGAAACTGGCCGTGGGTTTCCCCTGCAGTTCGGCTTCCATAAGCGAACAGGCCGCTTCCGCAATGGCGTCATAGCTGACGTCCACCGAGAGCGCGGGGCTCACCGAATGTACGCCGAATACACGCCGCAAGCGATCTATAGAGGGCTCCACCTGCTCCTGTGACAACCCGTAAACATACATGCGGCTTTGCCTGCGCTCGACCCGCGCGGGCGTACCGCGCAGCGCGCGGCGTATGGCGTCCTGCAGACGCCGTTCGAAATATGGCCGGTTGAGACCTTTGAGATGAATTTCCGCATAGCGAATGAGTAATACCTGCTCGACGTTTCCCTGCATGTGTTGATACAGCCTTTCCCCGTTCCGCCCGCCGGACGGCGGGCGGTATAGTGTTCAATAATATTTATCGTATGTTCGTTATCTTCTTTTGAACCGGCGTAGATATACGGTCAGCTCACCGATCGCCTGCGCCGCCTGATCCATTTCCTCCAAAGTGTTGAAGGGGGAGAGGCTGAAACGTATCGCGCCCTCCTGACGTGCGCCTTCCACGCCCATGGCGCTCAGCACGCGGTTTTTGCCTTTTTTGTGGGCTGAGCAGGCGGATCCGGTAGAAACAAGTATGCCCTTTTGTTCCAGCGCGTGCAGCAGCACTTCGCCGCGCACGCCGAGAAACGAGGCGTTCAGTATGTGCGGCGCACCCTGTTCGGGCGACGGTCCGTTCAATACGGCGTCCGGTATTGCCTGCAAGTGATTGGCCAGCCGCAGCTTACACGCGCGCATAGTATCGATCCAGCCAGTCTGCTGCGCGCGGTATTCGCTCAGAGCGGCGTCCATCCCCAATATACCCGGCGCGTTCGTGGTGCCGGATCGCAGCCCGCGTTCCTGCCCTCCGCCGATCTGCCCACCCGCGAACGGCGTGCCCGCCCTGATATACAGCGCGCCGATGCCTTTGGGCCCATGAAACTTATGGCCGCTGATGGAATACAGGTCGCAGGGCGGCTTGCCGAACGGCGCTTTACAGAACGCCTGCACGCCGTCCACATGCAGCAGCGCCTGCGGCGCACGCCGCCTGATCAGCGCATATGCGCCGGCAATATCGTTGACGGCGCCCGTTTCGTTATTGATATGCATGATGGATACGAGCGCCGTCCGTTCCGAAAGCGCCGTCTCCAACGCGTCCAGCCGTACTGCCCCCGTCGCATCCACGCCGATATACGCGGCTTCGTGGCCGCTTCGTTCCATAGTCCGGAACATTTCGAACACGGAAGGATGCTCCACCGCCGTAGTAATGAGCCCCCCCCGCGTCCGGCGAATATTCTGCGTACCAAGTATAGCCATATTATTGGATTCTGTGCCGCCGGAGGTATAGATAATCTCCGAAGGCGAAGCGCCCAGCGCTTGCGCAAGGCGGGTACGCGCCCCTTCCACGCTGCGCTCCACTGCCACCGCAGGGCCATATGCGCTGGAAGGATTGAAGTATGCTTCAGTCAAACAGCGGTGCACAGCTTCCGCCGCCGCCGGCAGCGGACGAGTCGTCGCACTGTTATCCAGATATATCATGTGTTTTCACTCCTGTTGGCCGAGCGAACGGGACAGCCCCGTAAGTCCGGCCGGTAAATCCGGGGACGGCTATTATCCCATCCACTTGTATAGTATGCCGCAACGGCTGCTGCTGCGAAGATCCGTACGGATGCAAAAGCCAAGCGGAACTATTATACCATACGCCTACCCGGCAGGAAAGGAAGCCTTGCGTATCCCTGGAGCGCCGGCCCAAACGTGGATCAGCTTGCCTGGACGGTATATTTATGGGTATAATATATTATTAATTCTAACATGGGCTTATATTCCGGGGATGAGGAGGATCGCATGAAAACCATAGACCGCAATCAAGTATTCGCCCTTCTTCCCATCGAGGCCTGTATACACGTCATGCGGAGTACTTTTTTCAAGCTTTCAAAGAAAGCCAGCATCCAATATTTGCGTAAGGCCATCCTGTTGCCCGACAACGACATTTTCGGATTAATGCCCGCCTATTTGGACGACCAGTATTTTGGCGCAAAAGTCATTACCGTTTTTCCCGGGAACCTCGGCTCCCGGCTGCCCTCACATCAGGGCGTTGTCCTGCTGTTCGATTCGCGTAACGGCGAACTGCTGGCCACCGTGGATGGGAACGCCATCACGCAATTGCGCACGGGCGCGGTGAGCGCCCTCGCGACAGACGCGCTTGCCCGCCCCGACGCTTCACGCATCGCTTTTCTGGGCGCGGGCGCTCAAGCGCGCGCGCACCTCGCGGCTATCCGGTTGGTGCGCCCGCTCACTTCGGTATCCGTCTACGATGTCGATCAAGGCTATGCCGAAAGCTTTGCGGAGCAGGCGCGCGCGAAATATAATATGGAAGCGACAGTCGCCAACTCGCCTAAGGAAGCGGTGCGCTATGCGGATATCGTCTGCACGCTCACATACGCTTCGGAACCGCTGCTGTACAAAGCGGATATCATGCCGGGCGCACACATCAACGCCATAGGAGCGTGCTTCCCGCAGCGGCGGGAACTCAGCACCGATCTCATCGCAGCTTCCCGGTTATTCGGCGACGACCGCGAAGCCGTTTTCAACGAATCGGGCGACTTTTTGATTCCGCTTGCCGAGCGGGCCATCAGCAAGGCGCACTATCTGGGAGATCTGACGCAGTTGCTTTTCGAAGGGCTTGTCGGCCGCACATGCGGCACGGACATCACCCTGTTTAAAGCGCTGGGCCTCGCTATAGAAGATGTCGCAGCGGCAAAATATGTATATGAAAATTCATTGTAGATGAACTTTGATAATCTGCCTTTCCGTTCGTCACAAAAGCGATCCATATGTAATATGTATGGTAGAGGGGCAGGTAAGAACAACGCGTTAATCCGCAAAGTTCACGCTAAGCACCGCTTCCGCAGCGAATGCGGAGGCGCCGTCCCCACACAAAACGAAAATGCCGCCATGCCCATCCCCCGCCGTGCAAACGGCGGGGGTTTTATCCGCCATGGCGCTGCTCGTTCTTGATAATCCAGTGTCAGGGCGGTTGTAATTGAAATTCCTTGTATATATAATAATTTACAGGACCGAGTGAGGAGGTAGTACATGCGGATTGCAAGCATGGCCTTGGGCATACTGGGCGGCATCATAGCGCTCACACTATCCCTGTTGCTCTTAATGGGCGGCATATCATTTTTAAACGCAGGTATGTGGAAAAACATGTATGATTCGTCCGGGGAATTACAAGATATCATGTCCGAATCGGAATTTCTGGAGCAAAACGCGTCGGCGGGAACTGTGTTTTTGGCAACCGGTATATGCTCCGCAGTCGCAGGTATCCTGGGTCTGACTGGGGGAATCATCGTCAGGAAAAAGCATGTGGCCGCAGGCGTTATGATGATCGTCGCGGCGGTGCTCAGCCTATTTGGTTTTCTCAATGTTTTATCCATGATATTGCTGATATTGGGCGGCGTGTTTGCGCTGATACGGGATCCCCGAAATGATATGATTCCATATCCCGCATATCCGAGTACTTCCCCGCCATATCCGTCATATCCGCAGCCGCCTGCACAACCGTATTCATCAAATCCCGCCGCACAGCCAAACTCAAACTATTCGTCTGCACCATTGTATCCGCCGTCGCAGCAGCCGTACTCTGAAAACCCAGCGGAATATGTGGCGCCCTCTTCGCCGGAGATTCGAAAATGAAACCCCAAAGCATAAATGGACGGCTAATCCGTCCATTTATGATATCGTTATGCAGAATAGTCAATACAACTCCTGATCGTCCGACTCCACCGGCCGTGAGACATATGCTTCCAGCAGCTCTTTTGCCTGGGCGTAGCTCGACGAAGGAACATGCAATTCCACGCCGAATATCGAGGCGCTGCCATAAATCGGACCCGCGCCGGAATGCCTGATGACGTACGGGATGCCGGCGTTTTCCAGTATGCCGGCCATAAGGCCCGCCTGCGCTTCGTCCTGCGCGGTGCAAAGGAAACTTGTTCCGTTTTGCGGCATAAAACCGACCCCTTCCCTATCCAGCTCTTTGCTATGAGTATACTGCACAGGAAACGGAAAAGCAATGCGGCCGGTTTGGGCGCGCATATCAGAATGTTGTGGGAATATC
>JAEWWD010000191.1 GCA_023396535.1 Bacillota bacterium | reverse complement strand
GGCACAGCGGGCCTATGGCAAACTGCAGCAGCATGCCCAGGCGCAATCCCCGGAACAGCAGTTTCACAAGCTCTTTCCTTTCCCTCCGCGCCAGCGTTATGCGGCAGATTGTTACCCGTTCAGCTCTTCCTTTAACGTCGCGAGCGTGATGATGGTGTTGGAGCGCAGGATGCCCTCCATTTTCTTGAGCGCGCCCAGGAATTCCTCCAGCTCCGCCGTATCCCGCGCCGCCGCCTTGATGAGATAATCGTACTCTCCCGCGATATGATGACATTCCAGCACGTTCGGGAACAGCACGACCGACGAACGAAACGCGTCGATATAGTCGCTGCGCACGCCGATCAGCAAAAACGCCAGCAGGTTCCTGCCCGTTTTTTCCCGGTTCAGCCGGACAGTGTATTTGAGGATAACGCCCGCTTCCTCCAGCTTGCGGATACGTGCGGCCGCCGCAGGCACGGAAAGATTGACTTCCCTGCCGATTTGTGAGGCCGTCGCGCGTCCGTTGGCCGTCAACGCCCGCAATATAGCCCTGTCGGTATCGTCCATTGGCGCATCGCCTTCCTTTTAGGCAATCATAGAAGAATACGAAAAACTCGTCAATATGAATGCCAAACTTCAAAACATATTTAGCTATATCTGTTTATCTACGAAAATTTATTTACCGACGCCGCAGACATGAACGCTCCATCCGTATCTTACGGAGATCGTCGACACCCTGTCGCGTTATCATTTATTCGACATTTCTTGCCTTGCCGCCGCCCACGCGGTATGCTATAGAACGAATGAACTCTATTGCGAGAATACGGGGGACCTATGAACAACCTTTGGGGAATATGCCTTTCCCTTCTCTATATCGCTCTGGTGATGGGCGCGGCGGCGCTGCTGGCAAAGCGGGGCGCTCTCAAAGCGGAGGGCAGCCGAAAATTCATACACATATTGCTGAGCAACTGGTGGCTCATCGCGCTGGCCGTATACGACGATCCGTGGTGGGCGGCGGCGGTCCCGGCGCTGTTCGTGGCGGTGAACGCGTTGTCGTGGCGGTTTCGGATATTCAAACCCATGGAACGCGACGGCTCCGCAACCGATCTTGGCACCGTCTGGTACGCGGTGACTCTGCTCGTGCTTTCGTTTCTGGCGTTTTCACTCCCCAGTTGGAAGTTTGCTGCGACAATCGGCGTGCTTTCCATGGGGTACGGGGACGGTCTCGCCGCTGTATCGGGCAAGCGTTTTGGAAAAACGCGCTTTCCTCATTCCGAAAAGACGCTTGCAGGCTCCCTCGCGCTGTTTGCGGCGGTGTTCGCGGTGGCGCTTATGGTTTCGTGGTATGCGCACGCGGCACAGCCTCTTTCCCTGTCGCTGATACTCGCGGCGGCGGCCGCGGCGATCGAGCTCGTCACGCCCTGGGGGCTTGACAACCTGACGCTGCCCATCGGGCTTACCCTGCTCCTGCCGCTCGTACAGTCCAGCCCCGCCGCAAAGGATAGTCTGCTGGGCGCGGCGCTTTCCCTGCTGATGATACTGCCGGCCTGGGGGCTGCGCCTGCTGACTCTGCCCGCCGCGCTTCTCGCGGTACTGACGGGCACCGGCATTTACTTCGCGGGCGGCTTTCCCATGTTCGGTGCGCTTGCGGCGTTCTTTCTTTCCTCCTCGCTGATCGGCCTGGTCGGCAGGGACAGCAAACAGCCCGTCGCAGAATCCGTACACCAGCGGCATGGCGCGCGCAAACTCGTGCAGGTGCTTGCAAACGGCGGCCTTCCGCTGCTGTTCGCATTGCTGTACAGGCTGACGCGCACCGAGCCCTTTGCCCTCGCGTTTACGGTCAGCCTCGCCGCCGCAAACGCGGATACCTGGGCGTCGGAGCTCGGCATGCTCAGCAAAACGCCGCCCCGCTCGCTGCTCACGGGCAAACCGGTGCAGCTGGGCGTATCCGGCGGATTTACCTTGCTTGGTTTATTGGGTTCGGCGCTGGGGGCGCTGGTCGTGACGCTGGTCAGCCTGTTCCATCAGCCCGCGTTCGGCATGGCGCTCTCCAAGGCAGCGTGGGCGGGGATCGTGTTCCTGGGCGGCGTGGCGGGCTCGCTGATCGACAGCCTGTTGGGGGATTCCGTACAGGCGAAATATCTGCATCCGCATTCCGGCGCGCTGACGGAGCAGCCCGCAGTCGGCGGCGTCAGGTCGCATCTCGTAAGCGGCATGCGCTGCATCAACAACGACGCGGTCAATTTCATAAGCGCGGCTCTGGTCAGCCTGCTGATGCTTTTTGTGGCGGGGCAATAAACCCGTTCATACTTACTTGGATTTGTCTGGAGCGGGACCATTCCGTGCCCTTTTAAAAAACAGTACGGCGTTGAGCTCGGAGCCTATCAGCAATACAACGCTGGTCAGGTACAGCCATATCAGCAGAATTACCACGCCGCCCAGGCTTCCGTACAGCCGCGCGTAGTCCGCGAAGCGGTCCACATAGAACGAGAACGCCAGCGACGCAAGCGCCCACACGGCGCTTGCGAACACCGCGCCGGGAAGCACCTGCCTGATACGAAGCCGCCGGTTGGGGATGATCGCGTACAGCAGCGAGAATATGAGCATCAGCAGCACCAGCGGCAGTACAAATCGCAGCGCGTGCGCCAGCGTCACGCCCGCACAGGACCAGCACAGCGCCTTGGATATCCGGCAGAGCAGCACGTTTCCGAACACCACCGCCACCGTTTCAAGCAATATCCCCAGCGCGATAAGCGGCACGAATAAAAGCGAGAGCGCCCGCACCTTAATGAATCCCCGGGTTTCCGTAATATCGTAGGCCTTGTTGAGCCCCCGCGCCACCGCCGCGAACCCGTTGGACGCAAGCCATATCGTAACGAGCATGCTCAGCGAGAGTATGTTGGTCCGGTTCCCGTCCGCAATCTCAAGCAGCGTACTTTGCACCACCCGGAGCGCATCGGCGGGCACTATAGCCGAAAGCTCGCCAAACGCGTCGCCATGAGAGAGCGGCGTATAGGATGCGATGGCAGCCAAAAACAGCAGAAACGGGAACAGGGACAGCAGCAGATGATATGCGAACGTTGCGCCCAGCGCGGGTACGTCGTCGTCCCGGACGCGCGTATAGAGTTCTTTTGAGAAATGGAACGCCTTTTGTAAAACAGTTCGGATTTTCAATCCCGCATCCGCCCCGCAAAATATACTGCAGCCAAGGCCGCGGTGGGGCTGCCGCATACGGCAGCCCCGTCCTAATATGCGCGCCAACCCAAAAAAATATCGTGGGGGATATTCTCCGCCGGCGTACAGATGCCCGCCAAGTTGTTACACATTCACAAACCGCTCCAGGTATGCAAGCCGCTTATATACGGCGGCATCCGCCCGCGGGCGGCTTTTCGCGCGAAATTGCCCCGGCGACAAGCCTTCCTCCTGCCTGAATACTTTGCAAAAGTAATTGCCGCCGGAATAGCCCACCATACCGG
>JAEWWD010000181.1 GCA_023396535.1 Bacillota bacterium | reverse complement strand
CAGCAAGGTCAATATGCTCCTGCATCTGAAGGAGCAGGCAGAAATCATTATCGTCATTAACGCCGCGGATATTGAAAAGAACAAGCGCCGCGGAGACCTCGGCATCACGTACGATATGGACGTGCTGCGGCTTATCGACGCTTTTCGCGGCATAGGCTTATATGTGGGCAGCGTGGTGCTCACGCAATACGGCGGCCAGGTGAGCGCGCAGACCTTCCAGAAACGCCTGGAGAACCTGGGTGTGCGCGTGTTCCGGCATTACTCCATTTCCGGGTATCCTGCAAACGTGCCCCTCATCGTCAGCGACGAAGGATATGGCAAGAACGAGTATATTACGACTACCCGCTCGCTGGTGGTCGTAACGGCGCCCGGCCCGGGCAGCGGTAAAATGGCGACCTGTCTATCGCAGCTTTACCACGATCACAGGCGCGGTTTACGCTCCGGTTACGCCAAATTTGAAACATTCCCCATTTGGAATCTGCCTTTGAAGCACCCGGTCAACCTTGCATACGAGGCCGCCACAGCGGATCTGTGCGACGTCAACATGATCGATCCTTTCCATCTGGAAGCGTACGGCGTTACGGCAATCAATTATAATCGCGACGTAGAAATATTCCCAGTACTCAGCGCCATATTACAGCGCATTGAAGGAGCATCGCCCTACCAGTCGCCGACGGATATGGGCGTGAATATGGCCGGCCATTGCATCAGCAATGACGAAGCGGTGCGCGTCGCCGCAAGGCAGGAGATACTGCGCAGATACTACACTGCGCTGTGCGACCATAAGCGCGGCCTGCTCGGCGACGAAGCCGTATACAAACTGGAGCTGTTGATCAATCAATCCAGTATCGCGACAACCGAACGCCCGGTGATCGCCGCCGCTCTTAAGCGGGCGGAACAAACAGGCGAGCCTGCGGCCTCCATACAGCTTTCAGACGGACGCATCGTCACCGGCAAAACCTCGCCGCTGCTCGGGGCGTCGGCGGCGACGCTGCTCAATGCGCTGAAAGCGCTCGGCAATATTCAGAAGGAAATACTGCTGCTTTCCCCCATCGTGATAGAGCCCATTCAGAATTTGAAAATACGGCATCTGGGCAACAGCAATCCCCGTTTGCATACGGACGAGATATTGCTCGCGCTATCCATTTGCGCGGCGACCAATCCCACCGCGGCGCTGGCGTTGCAGCAATTGGACAAGCTGCGCGGCTGTGAGGCGCATACGAGCGTGATACCGGCGCAGGTGGATGAAGCGACGTACCGAAGGCTGGGTATACACCTGACCTGTGAGCCGGTCTATCAAACAAACAAGCTGTATCACAACTGATAAAAATAAAGAAAGAACGCGCCCGGAACTGGGCGCGTTTGCATTAATCTGTCTTTAAATGAATGGCCTTATTGTATGGTAATGCACTTGTTGGGGCAGACCTCCACGCAGGCCTTGCAGGACGTGCACTTTGCATCGTCGATGACGGCAAGGCGGTCGATAACATGGATGGCGTCGTATTGGCACGCCTTCTCACACCGTCCACAGGAAATGCATGCGCGCGCGCATACCAAACGTGAGAGGCGTCCCGCATCCTTATTGTTACAACGGACCAGTATTTTAGCGCCTGTTGGCTGCAGGCGAATGACGCTGCGCGGGCATGCTTTCACGCAGGCGCCGCATTGCGTACACTTCGTTTCGTCGATATGCGCAACGCCGTCCTTCAATGTAATCGCATCAAACTTACAGGCACGCACGCAATCGCCCAATCCTACGCAGGAGTACTGGCATTGCTTGGGTCCGCCGCCCAGCGTAACAGCGAGGCTGCAGCGCTGATACCCGTCGTAGGTATACTGGGACTTTGCCGCCTCCTCGGTGCCCTGGCAAATCACACGGGCTACCGAAGGGTCCGCAAAATCCGCATGTAAATTCATAATTTGAGCGACGGCATTCGCCGTTGCCGAGCCGCCCGCGAGGCAGCCGTTCGGGAGTACTTTGCCTTCCACCACAGCCGCCGCAAACGCATCGCATCCGGCATAACCGCATGCGCCGCAATTTGCTCCGCTCAAACAAGCGCGTATTTGGGATACACGGTCGTCTGTCGGGACCTGCAGCTTTTTTTCAGCAACGTCCAGCATAAGCCCGAATGCGAACCCCAGCACGCCCATCACCAGTATTGCATACGTCAGAGCCGTAATATTCACGTTGTTTTCCTTTCTTTGTTACTTGACGATACCGGAGAAGCCCATGAACGCAATCGACATCAGGCCCGCCGTGATCAGCGTGATGGGAAAACCCTGCAGCGGCTTAGGAATATTTGAGGTCTGCAGCCGCTCCCGTACGCCCGCCATCAGCACGATCGCGAGGAAGAAGCCCAGAGCGCTGAACGTTCCGTTCAATACGCTCTTTAAAAGATCGTACTGGCCGTTGACATTGAGTACCGTTACGCCCAGAACAGCGCAGTTGGTGGTGATCAGCGGAAGGTAAATACCCAGCGCTTTATAGAGGCTTGGGCTGCTCTTTTTTATGAACATTTCCACAAGCTGCACCAGCGCGGCGATGATGAATATGAAGCTGACCGTGCTAAGATATGTCAGTTCAAACGGCTCAAGCAGCCAGTAATACACCGCCCATGTAAACAGGCTGGCCAACGCCATGATAAACGTGACCGCCATGCCCATGCCGACAGCCGTCTCAACCTTGGTGGAGACACCCAGGAACGGGCAGCACCCCAAGAAACGGGAGAAAATGAAATTGTTGGTAAGCACGCAGGCCACCATGAACAGCAGTACATCCCCTATGCTCTGAAAGCCCTGCAAAGTCATGCGCGCTCGCCTCCCTTCTCAACATTTGCGAGTTTCTTTTTCTCTGCACGCTGCGTGAGTAAATTGATAAGCCCAAGCAGAGTACCAAACACGATAAACCCGCCGGGCGCCATGATGATGATCAACATGGGCTCGAAGGAAGCGCCGAGTACCTGCGTGCCGAATATCGCGCCGGTACCTATGAGCTCACGCACCATACCCATGAGCGTCAGGGACAGCGTAAAGCCGATGCCCATGCCCAACCCGTCCGCCGCGGAAAGCAGCACGCCGTTTTTGCCGGCAAATGCCTCGGCACGGGCGAGTATGATACAGTTCACCACGATGAGCGGTATGAATATACCGAGGCTCTTATACAGATCGGGAAGATACGCGTGCATGAACAGCTGTACGGTCGTCACGAACGTACAGATAACCACGATATACGCTGGAATACGCACTTTGTCCGGAATGAGGTTGTGCAGCAGCGATATAAAGATGTTGGAGCAGGTAAGCACGAATATGACCGCCGCGCCCATGCCCAGCCCGTTCATGCCGCTGGTGGATACGGCAAGCGTGGGGCATGTGCCCAGTACCAGCCGGAATACCGGGTTTTCAGGCAATATGCCGTTGAAAAATACCGTGCCAAGTCTTTTCTCTTTCATGCTCTGGCCTCCTTACGCGGAAAACAAACGCAAAAACAACGGCTACGCATTTGCCTTCACCTCTTTCGGCGGTTTTACGGAACCATACACCGTCGGTTTAATCGCCCGGTCGATGAGCGGCGTAACGA
>JAEWWD010000180.1 GCA_023396535.1 Bacillota bacterium | reverse complement strand
CAGGAAGGGCGATCTAACCGTTTTCAATAAAATGAAGGAACTTGACGCAGTATTCATTACAGCCCCCTTGCCAGCTTACTTCGGCACGAATTTGAATCCATGCGCCATATCGCAGCATCTTGGCGTTGCCATCGGGAAAATTCATACGGAGCGTCCGATTGACATCATCGATGCGGGGCTTAGAACGCTCATCGTTCCCATCACAGATCTGAGCACAGAGATATCCATATTTCCCGATATAGACCGGTTAAAGGAGTTTTGCATTGCCAACAATATGGATATCATAGTAATATACTCGCTTGATGTTGTGGATAAAGGATATATCGCGCATACGCGGGTATTTGCACCAAAGTTCGGGTATCTGGAGGATCCGGCTACAGGTTCCGGCAACAGCGCTTTTGGATACTACATGTTGAAATACGGCCTATGGGACGGGTCGGACTGCCAAATTGAGCAGGGCGGCAATGATAGAATGTACAATTCCATCCGGTTATCCTCCCTGAACGGCAGAGTATTGTTTGGAGGCGGCGCCACAATCCGTATTGACGGGATTTATTATGTCTGAGAACAAAGGAGAAAATGTTATGAAGGATATTGGGGAGCTGAAAAAGATCGCGGTTCTGATCGACGCGGAAAACGCGCAATTGTCAAAGCTGAAGCTGGTATTATCGGAAATTTCCACGCACGGCCATGTCATTGTAAAAAAAGCATATGGCGATTGGGCAAACCCTGTTCTGAAAAACTGGAAGGATGAGTTGAATGAACTGGCCATACAGCCAGTCCAGCAGTTTTCCTATACAACAGGGAAAAACGCAACCGACGCCGCCATGATCATCGATGCCATGGATCTTCTCTATACTGAAAAATACGACGCATTCGTTCTGGTATCCAGCGACAGCGATTTTACAAAGCTTGCATCCCGGCTGCGCGAATCCGAAATATTCGTTTTTGGGGTTGGAGAGAGCAAAACTCCCAAATCCTTTCGTAACGCTTGCGACGACTTTATCCTTACCGAAAACCTTAAGCCTTTGCTGCCTGTGCTGGAGGAACCAAAGGCTACTACTCCAATTTCAAAGGGACAGGTTGCTTCCGCTGCAAAAGCGGAAGGTACGGAAAGCATCGAGTCCGTTGTCACCTTGCTGGACATCGCATGCGAAAAATACGCGGATGAGGAGGGTTGGGTGAATGTAGGTTCCGCCGGATCATTCATTAAACGCTCCATGCCTGATTTTGACGCGCGATCCTTTGGATATCAGAATTTGCCCGAACTGATCAAAGGCCTTACCAAGCAGTATGAAACAAAAAAATATAAGGGCAAGGGCACGACCATTATCAACGCGTATAGGAAAAAGCAGAGCTAAGCACATTTCTCTATGTCCAGCTCATCTCGTATCAATAAGGAGATAGTTTAGATTGTACATAACGAAGCGGCCCGAGATCGGGCCGCTTCATGAATCTATTACGGATTATTCACCAAAGCCGGATTCTATGAGGGCAACCAGCGTATCAACCGCTTCTACTTCATCCTCGCCGGATGCTGCGATTTCCACCTGCGTGCCGCGGGTCAAGCCCAATGAGAGCACGAATACGATGGATTTTACATTGGCTTCCTTGTCTGAATCGATACGCTTAATCGTAATCTTTGATTTGAACTTCGTGGCCGCCGCCACGAATTCCGATGCGGGCCGGGCATGCAGGCCTGTTTTGTTCATGATGGTCGTTTGCTTCTTAACCATGTTCGATCTCCTCCCCAGATGCTACATATTTTTTAGATATTCTATCTACACTTGTGCCCAATTGGCAAGCAAATACTCTTCAGCTTCTGTGCTCCACAAGCCTTTATGCGCCTCCACAATGCCGGCCAGCACGGCATAGCGGCTGTCATCATCCGCATAATCGCGCAGCTCGTCAAGAGCAATGAGCGGCATTTCCACATGCGTATAAATCAATTTCTTGCCGCCGGGGATATGCGGGAGATTAAGCGTCGTTTGTGCAACACAGTTCAGCCCGCCAATATGCGTGACCATAACCGCGGGATCCAGCCTGCCGGCAGTGCTCAATCGAAGGCTTTCCAGCATGTCTTCCGTATTTCCGCCCGTAGTGCCTATTACATGCGTGCTGCTGTAATGCACGTCATAGTAGTTCAGCATTGCGGAAAACGCAGGATCTGTCGGGCCCGCAAAGAAATTCAAACAGCCGTCCCTGCGCAATACGGCGCTTGCCTGTTCCACAACAGCACGCACGGGCGCCATGACGAGCACATCGTCAAAACCCCCGTCGGACAAGGATTTTAAATATTCCACGGCATTTTCCTGCCGCAACGTATTCACAAAGTACAAATCGATACCCGTCTCCCGCTTCACTTCATCCGGGTTAAACAGCAACTCCGCGCGGGCAAGCCGGGCTTCATCCACATCCGTTACAACCACAAGCCGCGGTTGGCGATCACAGTGCAGCGCATACGCGATAGCTCCCAGGCCCATGGGACCGGCGCCGGCCAATATTGCCAGCGCGCCCTCTTCCCGAATACCCATTTCGTGATGGTATACGCCGTTTTTCGTATGAAACGCGGCGTGGAACGCGCCTATGATGCAGCTCATGGGTTCGGCAAGCGACGCCTCGTAATAGGATTTCCCCGTATGCTCAAACAGACAGCCCATCTCAATCGCCTCGGGAGCAATGATACAATACGTCGCGTCGCCGCCGAAAAACTCGTACGAGTATCCCGGAGACGCCATGCTCCCCTTATAATTGATGGCAGGCTGCAACGCGAATTTCATGCCCGGCTTAAATTGGGATCGGAGGTTTTCTCCAACCTCAACGATATCCCCCGAAAATTCATGCCCGATGATGACGGGATGTTCCGCGACGTTTGCCGGAACGCGTTTATGTGCCGTACCCTGTATCGCACATTTATAGGTGGACATACAGATGCTGTCCGATACTATGCGAACCAATACTTCATCCGCTTTTATCGCCGGAAGCTCGAATGTTTCAAGGCGAAGATCGCCTGCTCCGTAGAGTCTGACAGCGGTTGTTTTCATTATTCCTCCTACTGATACAGGGACGGATGCAAGCAATGCTTTGCGATCAAATGTTGCATAGCATTTTTACATAGCGCTATTGTATCATAATTCAATATTTTTTTCAGTCCATGATTTTGCAATATCCCTGCATGGCGGCGGATATTGCGAAAAATTCAGCTATACTCTTTTCATATGAACGAGCTGCAGCAATTCCTTTACGTCGGCCGGATCCGCGCCCTGCGTGCCGGTCTGCATCACGCTGGCGGCGCTCAACGCAATGGCAATTTTTGCGGTTTCATATAATGGAAGGCCGGCGTGGTCGCCATAGGCAAGGGCCGCCATCATGGCGTCGCCGGCGCCGACCGTGCTCTTCGCATCCACTTGTACGCCGGGGCTGTACCAGCGGTCCGTATCCGATAGAAATAGCGCGCCGCGCGCACCCATGGAAACCACCACCAGCCGAATACCCGATTCCACCAAGTGAAGTCCTTCCCGGCGCAATTCGTCAATGCTCTGCAATAAGCTCCCGCACAGGCGGGAGAGTTCGTGTTCGTTGGGCTTAACGGCATAAGGAACGGCTTCAATCGCCAGGCGCAAGCTCTCTCCGTCGGCATCGACAAAGGCTTTTGCACCCATATCATTTATGAGTCTGGTCCAATCCGCATAAGTGGATTTCGGCGCATCCGGCGGCATGCTTCCGGACAATACGACGATGTCGCCCTCACGCAATTTCCGCGCAAGCGTTTCTTTCGTCTTGAGCAATGCATCTTCGCCACAGGGCTGGCCGGGCTCGTTGATATCCGTCGTATCGCCCACTATGGCGTCATAGAGTTTCAGATTGGTGCGCGTGGGAGCATCGGTCTTCACAAAGTCCGAACGGATACCCAGCCGCAACAAGGCTTCCTCTATCCACGCGCCGGTACTTCCGCCCAATATGCCGAGTGCAATACTTTCTCCGCCCAAAGATCTGAGCGATTTTGAAACATTAATTCCCTTCCCGCCCGGGTCCTGCCGTACGCTGAGCAAACGGTTCACGCCTCCGGGGGTCAGTCGTTCCACAATGCCGGTTTTATCCACAGCGGGGTTCAATGTCATCGTAACGATCATAGTAAGCTCCTTACTCCCGCTACGCCATATGTTTGATAAAACAATCGTAAATGTAATTGGGATCGGTGCTCCGTAGCAGCGGCGCAAGCACCTCTTCCTGCGTCATGATATCGGCGATGCTGGCAAGTAAGGGCATATGCTCATCCTCCAGCGCTGCAATCCCCACCAGAAGGTGGGCGCGCCCCGTTTCAAACTCCACGCCTTCGGGGAACTGCAAAACTACCAGACCCGTCCGCTTGATAAAGCTGCGAGCCGCCCCCACGCCGTGCGGGATGGCCACGCCTTCACCAAGATAAGTCGTTACCACTGTTTCACGCTCCACCATGGCGTCAATATACGGCGCTTCCACGCATCCCTTTTGAAACAGCTTTTCCCCCGTCAACCGTATCGCCTGCCATTTGTCCATGGAAGGCAAACCGGTAAATATATCCTTTCGGGAAAGCACCGCATTTGACGCGGCTTCCTGCTGGGAAAGGGTATCCTTCGCGTCTTTCCCTATCTTTTTAGAAAAGAGTCCCACTAGCTTCGTTCCTTTCCGGTAATCATAAAATAGTCGCTCTGGTAATCGGACATCAAACGTTCAAGCGCCAGATAACAATTCCCGGCGTCCCCTGTTTTAAACGCCTGTACCAGCCAAGCTTCGTTCAATATTCCCTGACTGATCGCACCCATAACGGATATGTGTTCCCGTGGGCAATGCATGGGTGCAAGCATGACCAGAATGAGCCGGGCGTCTATCTGCTGTCCTTCACCGCCCAACAAAACGGTGCTGTCAATCCGCAGTATGCCAAAATGCAGTTCCTCAACGCCTTCGGTGCGGCAATGCAGAAGCATACAGCCAGAGCTAAAATCCACAGTACTGCCGTAGCGTTCGCGTTCCAACAGGGACTGTGCAATCCTGCGCTTTTGCTCGTCTGTTTTTCCTATATATTGCGCCGCGCAATCGATAAGCTCCTGTACGCGGGAGTAATGCAGCCTGTCAAACAGGAAGAAGCTGTCGAGCACCTGCAGGATACCGTCGATAATGTTTTTGACATTGGACAGCTTCTCCTTGATCCCGGTCTCCAGCTTTTGATCCCAATAGGGCCGCCTTGTAATGGCTTTGAGTTCCGTGGAGAGACGCGTGCGGTCATCATCGAGCAAAAAAGGCGAAACCGTAATATTAGGCACTTCCAGGTTTTGTATGGGTACCGTGGATATCACGATATCCGCACCGCCACCCGCAAGACGCTCGCCAAGGTTGGTGGTGGCCACAATTTCCCGAATAGTTAAATTATGGAATTCCCTGCTCAGCAGCGTCGCAAGGAACTGTGCCGAAACCATTCCCGCCGGGCAACAGACGATTGCCCGGATAGACCTGTCTCGCCTGAGATTTTTATCCTCCAGGGCAACCCCCAGGTACATGGCGATATATGCGATTTCAGGATCAGGTACTTTCACTGCGAATGTGCGTTCTATCGGCGCAATGCAGGTGGAAGCAAGCGCATAAAGCTGCGGATAATGGGTTTTTACAGATTCAAGCAGCGGATTCTTGATTTCAAGATGCAGCCGCATGCGGTTGACCGCAGGAATCAGATGCTCGCACATACCATGGTAAAACGTACCGTTATTTTCAAGCAGATAACCGGTTTCGCTTTCCGCAATTCGGATGATCTCCTGTATGACGGGTTGCAGCGTTTCGATGGTTTGTTCGGGATACGCGCTTCTGCCGTGCGTTACTTGCAGCAGGAGCATGAGATAATCCATCTCATCCTCGGCTAAAGCGCATTCCGAAACAACCCGCAGCCGCTCCAATACGCTGTGCATAAGCGAATACTCCGCGCTTTTCATCCATTCCGACATGCGAGCGGGCGATCCGTGAAAAGTATGCCCTTGCAGTGCCCGCCGTACCATGTAATACGCGGAAATCAGGAATTCAAAATAGTTTTTATCCGCACGCAGCAATGTCCGGATAGGCCGCTCTGCCTCCAGAGCCTCCTGCGCAGCCCACAGCAGCGGGGCGTCGAGAAAGGATAATATATCCTGCTCGGCAGCTTCCTCCAGTGCTTTACGCGAACTGAGCATGGATTGAATAGACTGGTATTCGTGCGCGTCAAAAAATAGGTTCAACATGCCGTTACGAAGCGCCCATTCGTCGCCGGACAAATAAACGCCCACGCCCGGCTTTCGAATGAGGCTGATATTGTGTTCCTCCATCCAGTTTTCCATGCGGTCAAGATCCGCGCCGACGGTTGCATCCGTCACCGCCAGTGTTGCGGTAAAGTACTGCATTTTGACAGGTTCGCCGCTTTGAAGCAGCGTAGCGAGTATGAAGTGCCTGCGTTCTTCCTTGGAGCAAAGCATCAGTTTCGTTTTGCCCAGCACCGCGCGCGTCAGCCCTTGCATTGTCTCCTCAGGGCAGCTCAGGCGGACTCCGCGGCTGCTCTTGCGTTCTATCGTTGCGCGATATGCTTTTAAATCCGCGCTCAACGCCAAAAGTTCGCGCAAAACCGTGCGCCCGCTGATTGAAAGCGTCGCTGCGATTTCCGACACAGGGGTGAACCCATCC
>JAEWWD010000126.1 GCA_023396535.1 Bacillota bacterium | reverse complement strand
CCTTGTGAATGAGTTGCAAGCGCATGGGATGCCTTTTCGCGGCGTAAACTAGCTGCAGACCAACAGTAAGGAGTTGCGATATATGTTCGACAAAAACAAGCTCACGCCCGAAGCAAAAGAATACTTCGACGCCCTGCCCATGCTGCTGCAGGAATCCATCATGCAGCAAAGCGTGGATATGAACACCAAGGAAGATCTCGAAAACTTCTTCGCGCACGTATACGGGGGCTGCTGATACAGCGCTTGCGGGCTGCTCAACCTGTGCTGTATACTGGTAATAACCGTATACGGTTCCTCGGGAGGTATGCAGGTGGCGGCAGAGCGGGCTCCAAGTCGTCCGGTCAGAAAACGGATGTCCATCCTGTGGTCTTACCCCCTGACGGCGGCAGCAGCCGCCCTGGGGGTATTGCTGTTTGCGCTGCTGTATACCGGCGGCGGCGCGGCCTCGCTCGCGGCTGCTGACGTACAGCCCGCCGCTTCCCCCACACAGGCGCAGGACAAGCTCCTCGATATCGATGTGGAACAGGACGCGCAGACTGCCGGCGAGGACGATACGGCGCAGGCGCCGGGTACGGAAGGGCGGCTGCTGCCCTACCTGGACGGGACGCTGTGGGGCTATAAAAACACGAAGGGGCAGACGGTCATAGAGCCCAAGTTTCTGCGCGCGCTGGAGTTTTTGAAGGAAAGCACCGCGTTCGCCGCCGTGGAGCAGGACGGTCAACTGCTGTACGGCCTGCTCGCGCGGGACGGAAGCTGGGTGACGGAACCCGTATGGAGCGATGTCCGCGGCTTTTGTGAAGGGCTCGCCGCCGTGGAGCGCGACGGCAAATGGGGATATGTGGACGCGGCGGGTAAAGCCGTTATCCCCTGCGCGTACCGCGAAGCGGGCGATTTTTGCTGCGGGCGGGCACGCGTGCGGCCGGGCTCCACGTTCGGCTACGTAGACCCGGACGGGGATATGGCGATAGCGGCGCAGTTTGACGCGGCGGGCGATTTTGGCTCGGACATGGCGTTTGTGGAGCAGGGCGGCAAGCGGTATATCATCGATAAAGTGGGCGAAAAAATCGCCACGCTTGGCAGCGAAAGCGGCGAGGGCTACAGCGAAGACTACGCCGTCGTCAAAACGGGCGACGGAAGCTATCTATTCTACAACACTGCGCGCAAGCGCGCGTTTTCCGCGAGCTACGAAGGCGAGGGCCGCTTTTCGGATGGATACGCCGCCGTAAAGGCGGGCGGCGTGTGGGGGTATATCGATACGCGCGGCATCGTGGTCATCGCGCCGCGTTTTGCCGAGGCGGGCGCGTATGCGCAGGACCGCGCGCCGGTGCGGGACAGTACCGGCAAGTGGGGGTATATCGATAAAGGCGGGCTGGAGATCACGCCGTTTATGTTCGACGAAGCGGGTACGTTCAATCTGGGCGTGGCGCTCGTGCGCACCGGCGACGTCGTGGGCATTGTGGACAAAAGCGGCACGTTCACGGAACTGTACCGCACAAGCTGAAGATACTATTTATTTGGGGGCTTTGCCCCCAATCCCCCACCCAAGATGGCAAAGGATCATCCGGACCGGGAGACGCCCCGGATGCTAGGCCTGCGGGGCCATTGGCGGGAGACGCCTTCGGGCACTAGGCTGCGGCCGTCGCCGTCGCCTTGGGAATCCCTATCCCAAACACCCATGGGTGTTTGGTGATGGGTCCTTAGGGGCGTTACGCCCCTAAGCGGGAGTTTGAGGGCAGAGCCCTCAACGTTTTTTTGAACAGGAGTTACGAATGCAATTCATCGACAGGGCGAGAATCGTCATCAAATCCGGCGACGGCGGCGACGGGTGCGCCGCGTTCCACCGGGAAAAATATGTGCAGCGCGGCGGCCCTTCGGGCGGGGACGGCGGGAACGGCGGCGACGTGGTGCTCGTGGCCGACCCGGACAGCTCGACTCTGCTGGAGTTCAAATACCAGCGGTTTTATCGCGCGCAGCGCGGCGAGGACGGCAAAGCGGAGCTGTGCCGCGGCCGGGACGGGGACGAACTGCGCATCAAGGTGCCGGTGGGCACCGTGGTGCGGGACGTGGAAACGGGCGCGGTCATAGCGGATATGAACAAAGCCGGCAAAACGCGCACGCTTTTAAAAGGCGGGCGCGGCGGCAAGGGCAACGCGCGCTTCGCCACGCCAACAAGGCAGGCGCCGCGCTTTGCGCAGCCGGGCCTGAAGACGTCCGAACGCGAGGTGGAGCTGGAGCTCAAGACCATCGCGGACGTCGGGCTGATCGGCATGCCCAACGTGGGAAAATCCACCCTGCTTGCGGCGCTGACGGCAGCTAAACCCAAAATAGCCAACTACCACTTCACTACGCTTACGCCCAACCTCGGCGTGGTGCAGAGGTACGAGCGCAGCTTCGTGCTGGCGGATATCCCCGGGCTCATCGAGGGCGCGGCGGAAGGCGCGGGGCTGGGGCACGACTTTTTGCGGCACATAGAGCGCACGCGCATGCTGGTGCATGTGGTGGACGTCAGCGGCAGCGAAGGGCGCGATCCGCTTGAAGATTACGAAGCCATCAACGCGGAGCTCTGCGCGTACAGTGAAAAGCTCGCGACTTTGCCGCAGCTCGTGGCGGCCAACAAAACGGATATCCCCGGCGCGGAAGAAAACCTTGTTGCGCTTCGCGCGGCGCTGGAGCCGCGCGGCGTGGCGGTATACCCCATATCGGCGGCGGGCAGGCAGGGGTTGACCGAACTGCTGGACGCGGTCGTGAAAATGCTCGCACAGCTTCCCCCCGTGCTGGAGTTTGAAGAGGAAGAGCTGGAGCTCAAACCCCAGTACGAGCCGGGCTTTACCGTAACAAGGGAGGACGACGGCGCGTTCGTGGTATCGGGCGGGGACGTGCAGCGGATACTGGATACCACCGATCCCAACGACGAAGCCTCCATGCGCCGCTTCCAGATGCTGTTGCAGAAGACCGGCATCATAGACGCGCTGCGCGAAGCGGGCGCGGAGGACGGCTCCACCGTACGGATGGGGGAATGGGCATTCGACTTCCTGTCGTAAAAATGGATTTCATCCATTTTTACGAAACGCTGCGGCGGGTTTTCTCGCAAATGCCTGCGCCCTACGGGCGCGGCCGGCATTTGCGCAAGGTGTCAAAACTGACGCGCATGCACCCGAATGGTACATTCGGGTATTCTTCAAGGAATGATGTGCAGCCGCGGGCTGCACAACCAATCGTCAGTTTTGACGGATTAAAAGGTCTTACGCACCCAAATTGGGTGGACAGGCCGACGGAGCGGCCTGTCACTTATCGCATGAATAGGCGTTGCCCATTCATGCGAAACGCTGCGGCGGGTTTTCTCACGCGGCAGCACGCTCGGAAGCCTGCGGCTTCTGTCGCGCACAGCCGCGTGCAAGGTGTCATTTGTGACGCGCATGTCGTCACAAATGACGGATTAAAAGGTCTTACGCTTCAAACCTGAGAGGACAGGCCGACGGATCGGCCTGTCACAAATCCTTCAGATTGGAACAGCGCATATTTCAAAGGGTATGCCGAACACACAAGATATAATCGTTCCCCAGGGGGAGTGGGGGGCGAAGCCCTCCCACTTTATAATAAAAAAATATTCCGTCGACGCCGTAGGCGGCGATACCTTAAGAAAGAGGCATGTATGGAACTCAACAGCAGACAGCGCGCGCAGCTAAGGGGCATGGCCAACACACTGCAGCCCATATTCCAGGTCGGCAAAGCCGGCGTAACGGAGGAACTGATCGAGCAGCTTTCGCTGGCGCTGGAAGCGCGCGAACTCATCAAACTCAGCGTGCTGGAAACCGCGCCTCTCACAGCGCGGGAGGCGGCGGATGCGCTGAAGGCGCCGCTGCGCGCCGAAATCGTGCAATGCATAGGCCGCAAGGTCGTGCTCTATCGCGAAAGCCGCGAAAATAAGCGCATCGAGCTGTGCAAATAACCCTTTTCCCCGCGTCCGGAGGAATGCCATTATCATTTTCCCGAACGTTATTTGTAAAATCGCTTGTAAATGTGCGGAAGTTTCGCTATACTTTAATTCAATCAACCGTATCCGCAACGACGCGGCGCGGAAGCATATCTTGGCCGTGCGGCACAGGCCGCGCGTCAATCCTTGAAAAATGCCCGATGCCGTTCGGGCGGAGGATGGAAGTATGGATAAGGGGAAAGACCAAAGCATGGAAAAAATGAAACGGAGCGAGCGCGTGGCGGCGATCACGCGGGCATTGAGCTGCGAGCCCGGACGTTTGTTTACGCTCCGGGAGTTTGTGGAATGGTTCGGCTGTGCGAAATCCACATTGAGCGAGGATATCACGACGGTCCGCACGGTGCTTGCGAAGTACGGGCTGGGCGTGGTGGAAAGCGTAAACGGCGCGGCGGGCGGCGTGCGTTTTTACCCATTCAACGAGGATGCGGCGGACGCGGCGTTTATCGTATCGCTTTGTTCTGAAATGAGCGCGAAGGAGCGCATACTGGCCGGCGGCTTTTTATACACGGTGGACCTTTTCTCCAACCCGCGGCTGCTCACGCGCATGGGCGAGATATTCGCCAAAAAATTCTGCCGCCAGCAGCCGGACGTGGTGGTGACGGTGGAATCGATGGGCGTGCCCATATCGCTGATGGTCGCAAAGGCGCTCGGAAAGCCCATGGTAACGGCGCGGCGCGACAATCGCATATCCGAGGGCTCGGTGGTGACGCTCAATTATATGAGCGCGTCCTCCAAGCGCGTGCAGACGATGAGCATGCCGCGCCGCAGCCTCATATCCGGGCAGAAGGCGCTCATCATAGACGATTTCATGAAGGGCGGCGGAACGGCCAAGGCGCTCGAATCCATGATGCAGGAATTCGGCGTGCAGGTGTGCGGCACGGGCGTTATCGTGGCGACGCAGGAACCCCGGGCCAAGCGCGTGCAGGAATACTACCCGCTGATGATACTCGGCACCGTCGACGAAGAAGCCGGTTTTGCGGATATCCGCCCGGCCGACTGGCTTTCGGTAAAAAGCTGACGCTGTTGTCCGGCCCCCAGCCATTTTATCGTTTACAAAAAGCGGAGCGCCTCGCTCCGCTTCGGCGTATCGACAAACCCTCCCTGGGGGTGTGGAGGAGTAGCGTACCCCCACATTTAATCCAATTTGACGATTGGTTGTGCGGCGTTGCCGCACATCATTCCTTGCAGAATACCCGAATGTATCATTCGGGTGCATGTGCGTCAAATTGGTGGAAAAAATGCCGCCATGAGCGGCATTTTAACCTACAGAAGACCCATCGACAAAGTCCGTAGGACTTTGTCGATGGCTTGAAGCGGAGCGTGTACGCTCCGCTTTTTTATGTAATGTCTCCCTCCAATTTATCCATATCACCTGCAGGAAAGGTATTGCATTTGTTTTTTATCGTGATAGCATGTTAATAAATCTCGATTTTTGTCGAAATTAGTATATGGGGTTCATAACCATCCTTTCATATTTTCAAAATTCATTCAAACGATTCGCGCCGGCCGCGTATGCAACACGATTGGAGGGGAGAAAAGCAGCCATGGGAAACAAACTCCCCCTACGGATCCATATCTTCGCCATCATCACTTTATCCCTGTTCAGTTGCCTGCTCGCAGATCTCACATGGACGAACGGCCTGCGCGAAACGGAAAACCGCGCAAAAAGCCTCGCGCAGGCCGTTGCCGCCGGATTATCCAGCGACCACATCGGCGCTCTTTCAGCGGACAGCACAGATATAGAAAAACCCGAATATCAGGAAATCAAACATGCGCTTGTCCAGTTTGCGGGCATGAATACTTCCGCGCGTTTCGCCTCCATATTGATGGAAAAAGACGGCGGCATCTATATCGCCGTGGACAGCGAACCGCCCAGCTCAAAAGACTATTCGCCGCCGGGACAGAAATACGAGGAAGCGACGGAAGTTGATTTTCTCTCGTTTAAAAGCCCCGAAACAATCGTTACGCCCGTATATACGGATCGATGGGGAACCTGGATCAGCGTGATGGTGCCTATCGTGGCCGATACGTCCGGCATTATCGGCGTACTGAGCGTAGATTACCCCGTAAACGGCTGGTACGACCAGGCCAATTATGCGTTGATTCAATCCGGTATATTTTCTCTGTGCCTGTTCATCATTTACTTCTTTATGCGGCATATATTGCTGCAAAACGGAATACTCCGCCTGGAAAAGCAGAAGCTGCTGGACAAGGAAAAACAGCTCAGGGAAAGCGAAACGCTGTTCCGGGCGATATTCGACCAGGCTACCGTGGGCATACGGCTCGGGCATACCGAAGAATTCATCGGCTCGGCCTCCACCGCCTGGCCAATGGTCAACCACATGTTTGAACGGATAACGGGACGCTGTGCAAACGAGCTCTTGTCTCTGCGATGGAACGACATACTGCATCCCGACGATGTCGACGGCGCGGAAGCGCTCTATCAGCGGTTTCAGGCGGGCGACATCGTCGGATATGAAACGGAGCAGCGATTCGTACGGCCCGACGGAAGCATCGTATGGGTGCGGTCGCTGGAATCCTCCCTGCATCTTGAAAATACGCCCAGCATCAACCGGCTGTGCATGGTAGAGGACATCAGCAAGCGCAAAAATATGGAGCACGTGCTTTTTGACAGCGAGCGCAGCAAATCCGTCATATTGGACAACCTGCCGGGCATGGCCTACCGGTGCAGATACGACCCCTGCTGGACGATGGAATTCGTATCCGGCGGATGCCTGGAATTGACGGGTTACAAGCCCGAAAGCCTTATCAACAACCGGGATATCTCCTTTAACGCCCTTATCGCCCCGGCTTATCGCGATATCATTTGGAAAAAATGGACCCAGGCGCTTCATAAGCGCGAAAAGGTAACGGCGGAATATGAGCTGGTCACCGCCTGTGGCGAATGGAAATGGGTGTGGGAGCAGGGCCAGGGCATATTCGATGAAAGCGGCGGCGTTGTCGCGCTGGAGGGACTTGTCATAGACGTCACATACCGCAAGGAGCAGGAGCTGCGGCTGAGATATATCAACGAGCACGAGCCTTTGACGGGCCTCTACAACCGCAGATACTTTGAAGAAATGCTAAAGAGCAGCTTTCTGGAGGGCGGCGACGGCAAGAAGGCCCTGCTGCTGATCAATATCCATAAATTCAGCCTCATCAACACCGCCTATGGATACGAATTCGGAGACGCGCTTATTCAGGAAGTGGCCGCGTGCCTTGCGGATTTTATGGATGAAAACTGCCTGCTGTTCCATCTGCATATAGACCGGTTTGCTTTGTACCGAACGAGGTATACAAACGCGGACGAACTGACGGAATTATGCGATACGGTGCTTGAACGGCTCAAGACCGTGCTGGAGCCCAAAAGCGTAGGCGCCAACATCGGCGTTGTTGAGATAAACGAAGCGTACTGCGACACGGGCGATATCGTCAAGTCGGCATCCATCGCGGCGGAGGGCGTAGGCGCGACGCGGCGCTACGGCTACAGCCTCTATTGTACGGACATGGCGCAGAAGATCACGCGCGTCAATGATATCAAGAACGAGCTGGCGGAAGCCGTATTGACGCAGAACAGCCGGAAGCTTTACCTGCATTATCAGCCCATCCTGGATCTGAAAACGGGCGAGATTTGCGCATTTGAGGCGCTCGCGCGGTTTCAGAGCGACAGGCTCGGCCTCCTTTCGCCTTACGAATTCGTACCCATCGCGGAAGATACGCATTTGATCGTCCCGATGGGAAAGCTGGTCATGCGGATGGCCTGTCAGACGCAGAAAAAATTTATCGATCAATCCGCGCGCCCCATCATGATCCACTTCAACGTATCTTCCATACAGCTTCTCAGGGACGACTTTATTTCGGACTTGGAGGAAGCGCTTAACACGACCGGCTCCGACCCGCATTACATCGGCATTGAACTTACCGAATCCGTATTCTCCAACAATTATCGGGAAATCAACACGAAGCTTGATAAAATCAAGCAATACGGCATCAAGATATGCATCGACGACTTCGGCACGGGCTACTCTTCCCTTGCAAGGGAACGCGAACTGAACGTCGACTGCCTGAAGATCGATAAGTACTTTATCGATAAGCTCCTGGACTGCGCGCCGGAAACCGCGCTTACCGGCGACATCATATCCATGGGACACAAGCTGGGGCACGACGTCATTGCCGAAGGCGTGGAACATGAAGCGCAGAAGCGGTATTTGATCGCGCACAAATGCGACAAGATGCAGGGGTATCTGTTCAGCAAGCCCGTATCGGAGGAAAAGGCGCTGGCCTTATTACTAAGCCAGCGGTTTGCATAGCCTGCGGGCCGTCGTACGCGGCGACGATCATTATACAGTGGGGCTCGCGGCCTTTGGCCGCGAGCCCCACTGTCCCCCCAATCTGCTTGGGCCTTCGCGTCCTCTGTATAAAAATTTTACAGGGAAGTATTTGTGTTTAGGCAGGACGGGCACTCATATATTGAACCAAGGTGGGAGTTGCCGTGGATTGGGAAGAGTATGTAATAAACCTGTGGACTGAGCGGCTGGTGTGGGTGAGGCAGCTCATATTAAGCATCATGCTGAGTCTGCGCGACTTAAATTTTGTAGCGCAGCGTGTGCAGCGAAATGACGCCGAACTCGGACAAATATTGGGAAGCATATATGGGATGGAAGCCGGTCAGCAGTTTGCGTACCTTCTTGGAGAGTACATACGCATATTGTCCGAAATCGCCGCTACAATTAAAGCCGGGAACGATACCGATCTTCTTATGCAGCAATGGGCCGGTACCGCGGAGGAAATCGCAGAATTCCTGTCACAACTAAACCCATATTGGGAGAAAGATGTTGTGGAAGCCCTGATTAACGATGAAATGAAGCTGGAATTCAATTTTGCCACAGAACTGAAAAAGGAGCAGTATGAACAGGGTATTTCCGATTTTGATACCGCATATGACAGGGCGCTCCAGGCGGCCCGACTCATGATATATGGTGTGAAAATGCAATTTGGACTGTGAGAGAACTCCGGGCTGCAATACTTTTAAGCTTTTCATTGCTCCATAAGGAACTTGTCGATTTGCTGCTCCCCACTCCTTTATAAGTCCCGGGAGCTTTTTCAATTCTTAAGGTATCGCCGCCTTGGGGCGGCGACGATTATTTTTCTATGCAGGGGGGAACTGCGTTCCCCCCTGCGCCCCCTTCCTGAGGGCTGCGTGCCCGCTCCAGCCTGCACACAGGTGCTTGCCTGCAATCGGGTCTGCGGGAATACGGGCGTTTACATGCAGTCTGGCCTGCGGGAAAAAACGGTATCGCCGCTTCTGGGCGGCGACGATTATTTCTCTATGCAGGGGGGAACTGCGTTCCCCCCTGCGCCCCCTTCCTGAGGGCTGCGTGCCCGCTCCAGCCTGCACGCAGATGCTTGCCTGCAATCGGGTCTGCGGGAACACGGCGTTTACATGCAGTCTGGCCTGCGGGAAAAAACGGTATCGCCGCCTCTGGGCGGCGACGATTATTTCTCTATGCAGGGGGGAACTGCGTTCCCCCCTGCGCCCCCTTCCTGAGGGCCGCGTGCCCGCTCCAGCCTGCACACAGGTGCTTGCCTGTAATCGGGTCTGCAGGGACACGGGTGTTTACGTGCAGTCTGGCCTGCGGAAAAAAACGGTATCGCCGCCTCTGGGCGGCGACGATAGATTTTATACAGGGGGGCTAGCGGCCTTGAGCCGCGAGCCCCCCTGTCCCCCCGATCTGACCGAGGTTTTCGTGTTCTCCGAGCTGAACTTTCATTGGCTTCCGGCCTTGCATTGTAAAGCGAATGATGCAAAATTTAAGCCGGCGCGTGCGCCGGCTTTGCTTTTGGGAAGGGCGCGGGAAACCTTTTTCTCGAAAAAGGTTTCCCGCATTCCGTTTCTCTTTACTTCTTCACTACGCCCATCGTGACCGTTTCGCCGTTGATATCCCACTCCTTGACATAGCCCTGCGGGATAGCGGCGGCGACGCTGTCAGCTAAAGTATCCGCGCCGATATCCGCACAGAAGCGGGCGAATATGGCGGATACGCGCTCGTTGGCCTGATAGGTCAGCGCGATATGGTCCGTCACGTCGAAGCCCGCCTCCTTACGCATGGTCTGCACCTTGGAAGTGATTTCGCGCACGAAGCCTTCCTCGATCAGCGCCGGGGTGAGGTTGGTGTCGAGCACCACGGAAAGCTCGCGCTCGGTCACGGTGACGAAGCCTTCCTTCTGCACGGGCTCGATGAGCACGTCGTCCCTCTCCAGCGAAACCGCCGTGCCGTCGAGCTCAAATTCGTATGCGCCGCCCGCGTTGTGCGCGGCGACCACCGCGTCGCCCACGCCGGAGCCTGCGAGATAGGCGTTGATTTTGGGCAGCAGCTTGCCGTAACGGGGCCCGAGCGTCTTCAACTGCGGCTTGGCGCGATAGGAGATGAACGACGACGCGTCGGCCACGAATTTGACTTCCTTGACGTTGAGCTCTTCGGCGATGATGGAAACATACCCCGCCGGGAGCGCCTCGCCCTGCACGTACATGCAGCCGATGGGCTGGCGGTTCTTGATGGCGGCGGTGTTGCGCGCGGCGCGGCCCAATACCACGATATCGAGCACCCGCTCCATGTTCTCTTCGAGATCCGCGTCGATAAAGGACGCGTCGCATACCGGGTAATCCGCAAGGTGCACGCTCTCGGGAACGGATTGATCCACTGAGCGCACGAGGTTCTGGTAGATTTCCTCCGCCATGAAGGGGATGAAGGGGGCGCTAAGGCGCGTAAGGGTTTCGAGCACTGTGTACAGCGTCATGTACGCGGCTTCCTTATCCGGCGTCATGTCCTTGCCCCAGTAGCGCTCGCGGCAGCGGCGGACGTACCAGTTGGAAAGCTCGTCCACAAACGTCTGCAGCGCGCGGCCGCCCTCTGTGATGCGCAGGTTTTCAAGATGCGCGTCCACTTCGCGGGTAAGCGTGTTCAGGCGGGAAAGCACCCAGCGGTCCATCTCGCTGAGGTTCTCGCGCTTGAGCGCATGCTTCGTCGGGTCGAACTGGTCGATTTCGGCGTAGAGTATGTAGAACGCGTAAGTGTTCCACAGCGTACCCATGAATTTGCGCTGGCTTTCGCTGACGGCCTCGTCGTAGAAACGGTTGGGCAGCCAGGGCATGGAGGAAGTGAAGAAGTACCAGCGCACGGCGTCCGCGCCCTGCTTGTTGAGCACCGTCCACGGGTCCACGACGTTGCCCAGATGCTTTGACATCTTGCGGCCGTCCTTATCCTGCACGTGGCCCAGCACGACGCAGTTCAAAAACGCCGGATCGTCAAACAGGCAGGTGGAAACGGCCAATAGCGTATAGAACCAGCCGCGCGTCTGGTCGATGGCTTCGCTGATGAAGTTGGCCGGATAGCGCGTTTGGAATATATCCTTGTTTTCAAACGGATAGTGCCACTGCGCGAAGGGCATGGAGCCGCTGTCGAACCAGCAGTCGATAACTTCCGGCTCGCGCTTCATATCCCCGCCGCACTTGGGGCAGGTAAGGTGCACCGCGTCGATGAACGGCTTGTGCAGCTCGATATTTTCGGGGACGTCCTTCCCCAGCTCTTTGAGCTCTTCAATGCTGCCCACAACGTGGATTTCCCCGCAGTCCGCGCAGGTCCATACCGGCAGCGGCGTGCCCCAGTACCGCTCGCGGGAAATGCCCCAGTCTATGACGTTTTCGAGGAAGTTGCCCATGCGGCCTTCCTTGATGTTGTCGGGCACCCAGTTGACGCGGCGGTTGAAGGCGATGAGCTTGTCCTTCACGGCGGTCATGCGTACAAACCAGGATTTACGGGCGTAGTAGATGAGCGGGGTATCGCAGCGCCAGCAGAACGGGTAGTTGTGCTCAAAGCGCATGGCTTTGAACAAAAGGCCGCGCGCCTCCAGATCTTTGAGTATGGCGTGGTCGGCGTCCTTGACATACATGCCGTCCCACGGGGTGCCGCCGCACATATGCCCCTGCGCGTCGACGAGCTGTATGAACGGGAGATCCCACTCCCGGCCCACGCGCGCGTCGTCCTCGCCGAACGCGGGCGCGTTGTGCACCACGCCGGTGCCGTCGGTGAGCGTGACGTAATCGTCGCTCATCACATACCAGCCGCGCTTGCCCTTGGGGTCTACGGGGAAATCGAACAGCCGCTCGTACTCCAGGCCAACCAGCTCTTTGCCGGTGCAGCGGGTGAGTATGGTCACGTCCTCGCCCAGCACGGTGGGAACGAGCGCTTCGGCCATGATGTAGATCATGCCGTCACGGTCGGATTTTGCGCGCACGTAGGTTTCCTTGGCGTTGACGCAGAGGCTGACGTTAGAAGGCAGCGTCCAGGGCGTGGTCGTCCACGCGAGGACATAAGTATTCTCCTCGCTCTTGACCTTGAATTTGGCGATGGCGGAGGTATCCTGCACGTCCTTATAGCCCTGCGCCACCTCGTGGGAGGAAAGCGCCGTGCCGCAGCGCGGGCAGTAGGGCACGACCT
>JAEWWD010000277.1 GCA_023396535.1 Bacillota bacterium | reverse complement strand
CGTATGGCTGGGTTTGTCGTAGGGCTTGGGCTGATGGTGCGCGACGGCGTCAGGGAACTGGGAAGGGATATCCTGATACAGTTTGCCGCCCAGCGCCGCATTGAAGAATTGCAGGCCGCGGCAAATGCCGAATACGGGCATATCCAGAGACATCGCCTTGTCGAGAAGCTTTCGTTCGGTTTCGTCGCGTTCGAGGCAGGGGATGCCGCATTTCGGAAGGCAATCCTCGCCATAGACTGCGGGGCTGACGTCCTGCCCGCCGGTAAAGAGTATACCGTCGCACAGATGAATCAGATGGTCGATATCCGCGTCTTCACAGTTGATGGGCAATATGACGGGCAGCCCGCCCGCAAGCCGCACGCCCTCCATATAGCCCGGCAGCATCCATATGCTGTCCTTTTCTTCATCGTATAAGGCGGTTACGCCTATGACTGGTTTCATCCAAGGGGTCCTTTCTGAATAGTATCGGCAAATTTATCAATGCAACCAGTATAGCAGATTTTCACGAGTAGTACATATCCAAATCACACGAATGACTGATGGGAGACTTTTCCTCCGCCGCTTGTAGGTTTTCGCAATGGCGGCATGGTGAGCGGAAGAAGGCTTTGCCCGCCGGTGAGACTCATGTATAATCGATATGAGACCAATAGGAAACGGGACGGGAATGAATACAGAGACTTTTTTACATACATATGGAGCTCATCTGACGGAGCAGCAGATTGCCGCCGTTACGCGGGCAGAAGGACCATCGCTGCTGCTTGCCGTGCCCGGCAGCGGTAAAACGACCGTCATTGTGCTACGGGTGGGGTACATGACGCAGTGCGCAGGGATTCCGGCCCGGCAGATTCTGACGCTTACGTTTTCCCGCGCGGCGGCGGAGGAAATGCGCGCGCGTTACGCAGCGCTGTTTGGTACTCAGAATATGCCGCGGTTTTCCACCATACACAGCTTTTGCGTACAGATCCTGCGCCGTTACCGGGATGTGCGCATGATAGAGGGACAGGAGCGGGACAGGCTGCTGCGCGCGCTCTACTACCAAAACAGCACCAATGCCGACGCGTTTTCCGAAAACGCGATCCGGCAGATCGACTCCGCTATAGGCTACGCGAAGAACCGTCTGCTGGACGAGCAGGGTATTCGAGAGCTTGCGGTCATAGACGAGGATTTCCCCGCCGTCTACTACGCTTATCAGGAAGCGCTGCGGGAGACGGGGCGTATGGATTTTGACGACCAGCTCGTGGCTGCCTACCGGCTGCTGCTTGACGATCCTTCCGCGCTGCGGGAGCTGCAGGATACCTACCGTTATATCAGCGTGGACGAAGCACAGGATACTTCCTATGTCCAGCACAGGATATTGTACCTGCTCGCGCAGCGATACGGGAATATATGCATGGTGGGCGACGAGGACCAGAGCATATACGGCTTTCGCGCCGCTTACCCCGATGTGCTGCTGGACTACGAGCGGATTTACCCCGGCGCGCGCATACTGCTCCTGGAAACGAATTTCAGGAGTACGCAGCCCGTCGTAACCGCAGCAAACACGCTGATCGGCCATAGCGCGCAAAGACATTCGAAAACTGCCCGCGCCGTTCAAAGCGGCGGGGAGCGGATACGCTACACGACTCTTGCCGACGTTAAACTGCAATACGCCTATCTCGCGGATAGCCTTGAACGGCACGCCGCCGAGGGAAAAACACAGGCCGTGCTTTACCGCAATAACGAGAGCGCGCTGCCACTGATCGACATTCTGCAGCGGCAGTCTATTCCGTTCGCGTGCCGCGATGCGGCGGCCGCCGCTGTAAACGGCGCATATATGCAGCAGGCGCTCGCACTGCTTGAGTTTGCGCTGAACCCATCGAACAGGGAGCTGTATCAGAAGCTATATAATAAATTAGGGTTGTATACCACCCGAGAGACCATGCAGCGGGTATTGGAGCGGTCGGATGGCGTCCGGCCATGCCTCGCTGCGCTTGCGGACGTCGAACTTCTGCACAATCGCAACCCGCGCGCCGCGACAGCGGCGGAGGAATTGGACAAACGCCTTGGTTCCCTCAAGGACATGAAGCCGCTTTACGCGGTGGGCGAGGCGGCGGCCATATTGCAGGGCAAAAAGCAAACGCCCGCCTCGGCGGCGGTTGCCCCCAAGGCGGACGTGCTGCGCGCTATTGCGCAGCAATGCGGCTCCATTGTGGATTTTCTTGCGCGCATGGACGAGCTTTCGGCATTCACAGCGGAAAGAGGCGCTTGCGATATCACGCTCTCCACCCTGCATTCGGCCAAGGGGCTGGAATTCGACCGGGTCGTGATCATCGACGCGTACGAGGGCATACTCCCGGCGCGCAGCGAGGCGGCTTCCGAAGTGCGGGAGAAGGAGCTTGATGAAGAGCTGCGTTTGTTCTATGTCGGCGTGACCCGCGCGCGCAGAGAGCTGGAGATCGTAACCGCACGGTGTTCCTTTGGGGAGGATATCGTACCCTCCCGTTTCATTGGATGGCTCACGCCTTCCGCCATATCTTCAAAAACCAAAGGCGGCTATGCGGGGGATTACAAAGAATTCGCGCCAGGCGCCCGGGTTGTGCACCTGCGCTTCGGGGAGGGCGTTGTCGCGTCCTGCGACGGAGAGATTGCGGCCGTTGCGTTTGACGCGTGCGGACGGAAGAAAATACACCTGCCCACCTGCTGCAACAGCGGCATATTGCGCGCGGCCACCCGAACATAGGGTATCACGCATCCGTAACACGGCGCTGCTGAAATCGGTGTGCAAAGCCCCAGAGCATGCCCAAACCGGCCGCGCCGAGTCCGGCGTTCATACAGACCGCCAACAGGAACGTCCATTGCGAACCGTAGCCAATGGCGCTCAGCAGCATGAAAACGCTGTTGAGCAGACACCAGCGGCGGAGCGCTGTGCATTCTGCGCTGCCCTTGTATGCAAGGTGCAAAAACGCCGTGGACAGGCCGTAGAACACCGTCCACCCCAGCATGTTGAGCGCACTGAGCGCGGAAACAGGGAAACTCTGCGTAAACTGCGTCAGTCCCTCCGTATACCCCTGCAAAAGCTGCAGACGCGTGGCTGTGAGCTGCACGAAATAATTGACGCCTATGCATACACAGAACGCGAGCGCGAATGCGGCCGCGATATCCCCGTAAAGCCTGCGATCCCGGGGCAGATCCCGCCGCGCGCACAGCGACAGTACGACATAGGCAAGGCCGTATACGAGCATGCTGAACATGCCCGCGTACTTGAACGCCTGCGGGTTATCTCGCGTATATTGCGCAAAGTCGATAAGTCCCGTCCATTGAAACGGCGGGTTGACAAAGAGTATTATTGTAAAGCACACGGTGAAAACGAGGAAAGCGCCAATGCCGGTAAATGCCGCCCAACGGCCGGCCTTTCTGGTTGCATACATCATAAAGCCTCCACTCCAATATTCGGTTTTTGATAAGCCATGAATTCCGGAATGGAAGATTTATTGCAGCATGACGACGCCGCGGCGCGGCGCGCTGAAGCGTAAATCCGATAGGCGATTTTGGAAACAAGCCGAAATAGCGGTGAAAAGTATGGGCATAAGAAAAGGTACCGCGAACAGCGCCGCAATCAACAGCATTGCGAGCAGGAACAGTTCGTA
>JAEWWD010000092.1 GCA_023396535.1 Bacillota bacterium | reverse complement strand
CAACACGGGCATCGGTCTCGCGTCCGTGGCCGCAGCGCGCGGCTACCGCGTCATACTCACCATGCCGGAAACCATGAGCGTGGAGCGCCGCAATCTGCTCAAGGCATACGGCGCGGAACTGGTGCTTACCGAAGGCGCGAAGGGCATGAGCGGCGCCATCGCCAAAGCCGAAGAACTCGCAAAGGAAATCCCCAACGCGTTCATCCCCGGCCAGTTTACAAACCCGGCCAACCCGGCTGTGCATAAGGCGACGACAGGGCCCGAAATCTGGGAAGATACCTACGGCGCGGTGGATATTTTCGTGGCCGGCGTGGGCACCGGCGGCACCATCACCGGCGTGGGCGAATACCTGAAATCCAAAAAGCCCGGCGTAAAAGTAGTGGCGGTGGAGCCCGACGCCTCCCCCGTTCTGTCCGAAGGCAGGGCAGGCGCGCACGGCATACAGGGCATCGGCGCGGGATTTGTGCCTAAAGTGCTCAATACCGGCGTGTACGACGAGATCATTCGCGTGAAGAATGAAGACGCGTACGCTGCCGGCCGCGAGCTTTCAAAAACGGAGGGCCTGCTGGTGGGCATTTCGGCGGGCGCGGCCGTGTGGGCCGCGACGGAGCTTGCAAAGCGTCCTGAAAACGAGGGCAAGGTCATCATCGCGCTGCTGCCGGATACGGGCGAGCGGTATCTGTCGACGCCTTTATTTTCTGAATAGTCGCAGAAATGCTGAAGCATTTGGCGGGGCGGCGTAGCGCCCCGCTTATTTTCTGTTTTGACGAACGCCGCTTAGACATGGGGGGGCCAATGAAAGAATTAATTAATCCATATTTATACATTCTTATACATCAAAATTTTATCATATGTCTTTTGATTAAGAGAACCGGTCTCTTTTAAGCCGTTATCCTTTTGAAACTGAATGATCGATTCACGCAGTTGATTGCCGAACTTTCCGTCAAATTCTCCGTCATAATATCCAAGGTCGTATAATATAACTTGCGAATTCCAAATTTCAGATCCGCTGTCACCTAAATAGCGTGTGAAAAACGGTCTGTTTTCCTGTATAATTTTAACCGGCGTTTCCAAAGGAACCATATCCGCCAATTCTTTTGCGTTTTCCGTCAACATTCTGATACAGCCTTTTGAAACGTTTCTTTTCCCTATAACCGAGGGATTTTTTGTTCCATGTATTCCAAAAGTCCCCCAAGGTACATTGAGGCCCATCCAAACTCCGCCGAAACCTTCTCCCCATGACTCTTTACTAATTATTTTGAAATCACCCGTCGGCGAAGGCGTTTCGTTTTTTCCGCCTGAACAAGGGTATGTTTTCATGAGCATTCCATTCTTATAAACAAAAAGAGAAAGCTGGTCAAGATCCACAATAATCTGCCAGGAGGCCTCGTCAATATTCTCATCCTCGGCAAAAGAAGAATTTATCAAATAACCTGAATAATGAATAAAATTCTCAATTAAAGCACTGTCTGAGAAATGGACATATATAGCTAGCAAACACAAAAGAATTGTAATTAAATTTAATTCGCAGCCATTCTTTTTGCCTGACATAATGATAAGTCCATTATCAATTTTTATAAACACTATGAAAAAGAGAAAAGCTATATGATATGAGTAACTCAATATTTTATTTCTCTAAGCCGTCATTTGCAGACGCTCACGAATTCATACATAACGCGATCAAATTTGCAGCATAAGCCACCCCTTCGCCGCCAATGCGCCGGTTTTCTTTTGATACTTTACGAATTATTCGACCTGCGATTCGCATCATTGTTCATTCTTCATTGCACGAAGCGCACTCCGGCGGCAAACGCAGCCTGTCCCACAGGCCGTATTTCTCCGTATCCGCGATGGCGGAAATCAGCCGTTCCGGCGCGTCGGGCACGATGGTACGAAGGTGCGCGAGCAGCGCTTTCATATCCTCCCGCTTGGTTTTGCCCGCGGCGGGGCAGGGCGAGGGAATAACGGGGATGTCGCGCGCATTCACCGCCCCGATAATGTATTTTTCAGGAAGGCGCACGAACGGGCGTATCAGCGTGACGCCCGCGCGCGTCATATACGTGACGGGGCCGAACGTATTCATGCGCCCCTCGTAGAGCAGGCTCATCAGCAGCGTTTCCAGCACGTCCTCCCGGTTATGCCCCAGCGCCACTTTATTGCACCCAAGCTCCACCGCCGTGTTGTTAAGCGCGCCGCGGCGCAGCTTGGCGCACAGCGCGCAGGGGTGCGTTTCCTTGCGCACATCAAACACCAATTCGCCGATGCGGGTCTTTTGCACCGTAAGAGGCACGCCGATACTCTTTGCGAACGCCTCTATGGGTGAAAAATCCGGATTGCCCAGCCCCAGATCCAGCGTGACGGCGCACAGATCAAACCGCGCCCTGGAAAAGCGGCGGTACAGGCTCAGCCCCTCCATAAGCAGCATGCTGTCCTTGCCGCCGGATACGCCGACGCAGACACGATCGCCGTCGCGCAGCATATGGTAGCGCTCGTCCGCGCGGCGGATACAGCCCAGCACATGTTTCATACGGCTCCCTCCCTATTCATGCGGGTCATTCCATTATATCCCCGCACGCGCCGCCGGGGAAGCCGCAAATGCCGCGCGAAATCTGTCGCTTGACGAAATCCAAAAATGCGTGCTACAATATGCCCAATAATTGCATACTCTTATCAAGAGCGGTTGAGGGACTGGCCCGATGAAACCCGGCAACCTGCGCGTAATTGCGCAAGGTGCCAAATCCAGCGGCTGAAAACGCCGGGAGATGAGAAACAGATTGTTTGGCGCCTCGTCTCGGACGGGGCGCTTTTTATGCGGCGCTACCGCGCCCGCGCAAACGAATAACTTGAAGAACAGGAGCGAAGACCAATGACAAAACGGCTGTTTACCTCTGAATCCGTTACCGAAGGGCACCCCGATAAAATCTGCGACCAGATATCCGACGCCGTGCTCGACGCCATGCTCAGGGAGGACCCGCAATCCCGCGTGGCCTGCGAATGCGCCTGCACCACCGGTATGGTGCTGGTGATGGGCGAAGTCACCACCAACTGCTATGTGGATATCCCCGACCTCGTGCGCAACGTGGTGCGGGAGATAGGCTACGACGACGCCGAATATGGCTTCGACGGCAACACCTGCGCGGTGCTGGTAGCGCTGGACGGGCAATCCCCGGATATCGCCATGGGGGTGGACAAGTCCCTGGAAGCCAGGCGCGGCGAGTTCACCGACAAGCTCGATACCGGCGCGGGCGACCAGGGCATGATGTTCGGCTTTGCCTGCGACGAAACGCCCGAACGCATGCCGCTGCCCATCTACCTCGCGCACGGCCTGACCCGGAAACTGAGCAAGGCGCGCCGCGACGGCGCGCTCCCCTTCCTCCGGCCGGACGGAAAGGCGCAGGTGACGGTGGAATATATCGACGGCAAGCCCGCGCGCGTGGATACGGTGGTGGTTTCCGCGCAGCACGACCCAGACGCCCCGCATGAGGAAATTGAGCGCGGGATTTTAGAGCACGTTGTACGCGCCGTCATACCGGCGGAGCTTCTCGACGAACATACGCGCATATTCGTGAACCCGACCGGCCGGTTCGTCATCGGCGGGCCGCACGGCGACTCGGGGCTGACGGGGCGCAAAATCATAGTGGATACCTACGGCGGCTACGCGCGCCACGGCGGCGGGGCGTTCTCCGGAAAGGACCCGACCAAGGTGGACCGCAGCGCCGCCTACGCCGCCCGCTATGTAGCCAAGAACATCGTGGCGGCGGGCCTCGCCTCCCGCTGCGAAATACAGCTTGCCTACGCCATAGGCGTGGCGCGGCCCGTATCCGTGCTGGTGGATACGCAGGGCACCGGCATGGTACCCGACGAACGTCTGGCCCAGGCGGTGCAGACGGTGTTCGATCTTCGGCCCGAGGCCATCATCCGCATGCTGGACCTGCGCCGCCCCATCTACCGCAGGACGGCCTCCTACGGCCACTTCGGCGACCCCGCCCTCCCCTGGGAGCGCGAGGATCAGACGGACGCGCTGAAAAAGGCGCTGGGGTTATAGCCTTGTCAGAAAAGTGCCTACGGCGCTTTCTGAGGTTATCAGGAACCGCCTGCACCTCCGGCGCGGACGGCGGTTCCTGCAAGGAAAGCCTTGCCGCGCAAGGCTTTTCGTTCGCGGCGTACACGCACCCGAATGGTACATTCGGGTATTCTTAAAGGAATGATGTGCAGCCACGGCTGCACAACCAACCGCCCGCTCGCGAAGGAAACCTCCGGGGGCTCTGGCCC
>JAEWWD010000035.1 GCA_023396535.1 Bacillota bacterium | reverse complement strand
GCCGTCGTCCGTCATAATATAGAGGTTGGTGCAGGCGTTCTTAAGCTCGTCCACCAATATGAACAGACTGGTATTGCGGAAGCCGACGATGATATCGACGTCCGCGCCGATTTCGTGCAGCGCTTTCGCCTGCGGATACGCGATGGCAATGCCCAGTCCCCCGCCGATGACGGCGACCTTTTTGCCCTTCATATCCTCAAACTCGCTGGGCTTGCCCAGCGGGCCTACAAAATCGAGCAGGTACTCGCCTTCGTTGAGCGTATCCAGACGTTTGGTCGTAGCGCCGACTTTCTGGAATATGATTGTAACCGTACCCTTGTCGCGGTCATACCCCGCGATGGTTAACGGAATGCGCTCGCCCTGCTCATCGATACGCAGTATGATGAACTGGCCGGGCTGCGCCTTTTTGGCTACCATGGGCGCTTGCACCTCCATTAAGGTGACCGTCTCATGAAGCGGACGTTTTTTAACGATTTCGTACATCAGGACTCCTCCTCTAGGTTGCATCGTTACACAGTTGCAACATGAAAATTCCAAGGGCACGCATACCTTAGAATTGTAACGCAAATATTCCGGACGGTCAACGAAAAGCGCGGTTTCAGGCTTCGACTGGGAAAAAATACTGCAAATACATTTTCCCCGCGTCCGGGGCATGATATGATAGGGCATATACCGACTGAACAGGCAATCGCACATTGTCGGAAACGGAGGTATTTCATGCATTTGAAGATAGACGGCATCAGTGTGGAAGCCTGCTGCGGCGAAACGCTCAGCGAGCTCATCCGCCGCGCGGGGCTTGAGAGCGGGCACATGGCAACCAAGCCGCTTGCCGCGCAGATCGGCGGAGAAGTATTCCACCTTAATTACGACCCCGTCCGCATGAAGGACGGCGAAGAATCCCCGCGCAGCGCTATCGAGCGCGCGTGCGGCGTGGTGCGCCTGCTTCGCTACGGCGACCAGATGGGCCGCCGCGTATACGAGCGCACGCTGCTGTTTGTGCTGCTGCTGGCCGTGCGCAGGCTGTTCCCGGGCGCGCGCGTGCTGGTGCAGTATTCTTTGGGACCGGGGCTGTATCTGCAGATTGAAAAGAGCCCGGCGCTTTCTCAGGAGGAAACGCTGCTGCTCAAAGCGGAATGCGCGCGCATCATCGAAGCGAACTATCCGCTCAAGCGCGAACGGCTGGATATCGGCGACGCCATCGCCTTTTTCCAGGAGGATGGGCAGGTCGACAAGGTACGCCTGCTGAAATGGCGCAAATTCAGCTATTTCGACGTGTACCGGCACGACGGGTATATGGATTATTTCTACGGCGAGATGGCGCCGAGCACGGGCTATGTCAGGGTGTTCGACATACTGTCCCTGCCGCCGGGGCTCGTCATGCTGCTGCCCGACAAAGCCGACCCGGATAAGCCCGGCGTTTACGAGCACAGCCCCAAACTGGCGGCGGTGTTCAAAGAAAGCGACGAATGGGGCAGGCTGCTGCATTGCGGAAATGTCGCCGATCTCAACGACATGACTATGAACGGCACCGTGCGCGAGCTGGTGCGCGTGAGCGAGGCGCTGCATGAAAAAAGCTACGCGCAGCTTGCGGACCGCATCGTGCAGCGCGGGGCGCGCGCCGTCATGCTGGCGGGGCCCTCTTCCTCCGGAAAGACAACGTCCGCCTACCGTCTGTATACGCAGCTTCGCGTGCTGGGCAAAAGCCCCATCCCCATCTCGCTGGACGATTATTATATCGACCGCGATCTGGTACCCGTGGATAAGGATGGAAAGCGCGACCTGGAGCACATCGATACGCTGGATATCGAGCAGTTCAGGAAGGATCTCGAGCTGCTGCTCGCCGGCGAACCGGTGGAGATACCGATTTTCGATTTTAAGACCGGCCGCCGCGCGCCAAAAGGCCGCCTGCTGCACGTGGGGCCGGACGAACCGCTCATCATAGAGGGCATACACGGGCTCAACCCGCGCATGCTCAGCCCCGCCATCCCCATCGAGCAGATATTCCGCGTATACGTCAGCGCGCTGACCACGCTCAACCTCGACGACCACAACCGCATCCGCACCACGGATATCCGGCTGCTGCGGCGCATGGTGCGCGATCACGAAATGCGCGGCGCAAGCGTGGAGCAGACTCTTTCCATGTGGCAGAGCGTGCGCCGGGGGGAAGAAAAATGGATATTCCCCTATCAGGAGCAGGCGGACGCGTTTTTCAACACGGCGCTCGTATATGAGCCCGCCGTGCTCAAAAAGCACATATTCCCGCTGCTGCGCGCGGTATCCGACGAAAGCCCGTATTTCTGCATGGCGCGCGATCTAGTGAAATTCCTGAACTATTTCGCCGTGGCGGACGTGGAGGACGAGGTACCGCCCACGTCGATACTGCGGGAGTTTATCGGCGGGAACACGTTTTACAGAAAGGAAGACGGGAAAGAATGAGCAATGCAAAATGAACAATGAAGGAGGAAACTCCTGCGGAGTTTCTAACAATTATAAAAGCGGCGCGTGAAAAAACGCGCCGCTTCCGCATTTGGGAGTAATCAATATCTCTATTATTCAAAACAATCCCGCAGGAATTGTTTCCACCATTGTTCATTTTTCATTGTTAATTGTTCATTTTATTTATAGTTCTTCGGCGGCACCTTGTTGTGGAGGCTAAAATGCCGGCCCGCAGGCATGCGCATATAGCCGCCCTTCTGCACCTTTACGTCGCTGACGGTGATAACGGCCTTTTCGCTCGTTTTCGCGATCAGGTCCAGCGCCTCGTTGAGGAATTTGCGGCGTATCATCATGAGCATCATATAATGCTTCTGATCGTCCATACCGCGCACATCGAGGGAGGTGATGCCGTACCCCTTTCCCCTGAGCGCGTCGCACAGCGTATGGGCGGATCCCTCGTCCGGCACCACCACCTGTATGGAGGAAAGGCCGAACGCCAGCTTTTCATCCAGCCAGGAGCCCATGAAATTGCCCAGGCCGAAGGCCAGCGCGTAAACTACTATTTTCAGCGGGTCGGACTGGAAACCGGACAGCACGGTACTGGTAATGATGAGCCAGAGCGTGATCTCCAGCACCGCGATCATGCTGCCCACCGCGCGAATGCCGCGGTTGATGAGCACGAGGCGCAACGTCGACGTCGTGACCTCCAGCAGCTTTCCAAAGAAAATAAAGAGATATACCCACACGCTTTGCGTCTTCGCGAATGCCGCCAGCGCTTCAAACAGGCTCATAGGTCGATTTCCTCCTTTCGTCCGGTACAATACCTGGAAAATGCTCCCACGCTTGGCGAGAGTCGAAGATGATTATAGCCAAGTACGGCTTCAATGTAAAGTGTATTCATGTAAATTTCCCTATTTTCCTTAGGAAACGGAGAAATGTGCCTCCATTCGCCTCATTTTTAGATACGAAACGCCCGTATGAGCGTATTGTTAACCTGATATAAAAAATCTGGAGGCAGATCATAACCTCCAGACATGAGATGGAAGGGTTCCCGTTCAGTGCCTTTCCCAGGGTTCATGCAAAACTTGCTCCACAAAGACCTTTGCGATATAGGGGTCAAATTGTTTCTCCGCGTTGTCAATGATTTCGTTGATTGCCGATTCCCTTGTCATGGCTTTTCTGTAGGGCCGATCCTGCGTCATGGCGTCATAAGCATCTATCACGGCGATAATTCTCGAAAGCAGGGGTATTTGATCTCCGCTCAAGCCTTGCGGATACCCGTTGCCATCCCAACGCTCATGGTGGTTGAGAATAAGCTGGGATATTCGGATAAGCTCCGTCGAAGCCTGCGCGATTTTATAGCCGACTTCCGGATGCCGTTTCACCTTTGCCCATTCCGATTCGGTCAGTTTCCCCGGTTTGGCCAGAATTCTTTCATCTATGCAGATTTTACCGATATCATGCAGCCGGGATAATAAATCCAGCTCAAGTAATTGCTCGCCTGAAAGCCCCAACGCCGATCCCAATTCGATCGACAATTTTATCATTCTGTTGGAATGCTCTTCCGTTCCATTATTGCTCTCACGCATGGTCGCCTGAATGGAATTGATGACCGAACTATGCGTCGTATTGCGTTCGAGCAATTTTTTGCGGTACATATAGTCCTCGGCATCTTTAAGTACCTGATTGATAGACTGATCAGGGGTATCCTTCGTAGAATGCCCCAGAGAGATGCTGGGATAATAAGATTTTTTGCCTTTACCGGCCTTATACTTGTCGCACTCCTGGTAAATACACGAGCAAATCCTCTGCGCAGCCGCTGAGTCCGTTTGCGGCAACAGGATGCAGAATTCATCCCCGCCGACCCTGGCGATGATTTCTTCTTTCCTGCAGCATTTCTTTAAAATATTGGCGATTTCAACCAGGAGTTTATCTCCCTCCGTATGTCCGTAAGTATCATTCGTCAATTTTAATCCGTTTACATCCCCCATAATGATGGATAAGGGCAACTGCCGATCAGTATCCAGCCGTTTCTTTTCCACTTCAAAAAACGACCGGTTATACAGGTTGGTCAGAGAATCGTGAAAACTAAGAAAACGAATTTCTTCCTCCGTCTCTTTTCGCTCGCTGATGTCACGGTAGTTCAACAGAAATCCTTCGATTAAAGGATCGTTAATCAGATTCCTGCCGCTTATTTCAATATATTTATAACTGCCGTCTTTACACCTGATTCGAAATTCGCCGGATAATACGATATCCGGCGTTTTGAGCAGTTCTTTATAGATTCTCCGGACGTCGGAACAGTCGTCAGGATGAACGAAATCAAAGCCCGATTTGCCCAGCATTTCTTCAGCAGCCCAGCCAAAATCATGTTGAACGTTCGGGCTGATATATTTTGCCACTCCATTGATATCCGCAATTTCAATCACATCCGAAATGTTTTCAATCATGGTCAGATGCCTGGCGTTAGCTTGAGACAACATTTCCCGCGTCGTCTGAATCTCGGTTACATCCCTGGTAATACCCCAGGTGCCAATGATTTCCCCCTTAAAATCATAAAGCGGATATTTCGACGCCGACCCAAACGTAACAGTTCCATCCGGCTCCGTTTTCTTTTCTATTTTTCCGATGCTGGGCTTGCCCGCCTGCATAATTGCCTGTTCTTCATGAAATGTGCCATCGGCTAATTCTTCCGGCATATAATCATAATCGGATTTTCCGATCATTTCAGATGGGTCTTCTACCTTGCGTTTTAGGGATTCCGCTCTGTTGACATATATAAAGCGTGATTCAGTATCTTTAAAATAGATCGAATCGGTAGAGACTTCCATTAATGTTTTCAGAATCAATTTATCAGAAAAGTCTCGGAGAGTTCCAATATCAGGATAATTCAGCAGTTTGTCCATAATAATGACATCCTTATTCTTCTGTCTATTTGCTATAGATGAAATATCAGCATAAACAGGCGGTGAAAATATGAAAACACCATTATATAACAAGTCTGTTTGCAAATGAGAGAGGTCTTTACGTTGACTATAACATCTGTGCAAAATGAAGTCAATTAGGAAACGATCACGACGAACAAACGAGCCGGCTCCCCCACAAAAAAACCCGGAGGCAAGCCTCCGGGATTTTGCGTATCGGCTGATTACTTGATTTCGACAGTCGCGCCGACTTCCTTGAACGCGGCGGCGATCTTCTCGCACTCTTCCTTGGAAGCGCCTTCCTTGATGGGCTTGGGAGCGCCGTCGACGAGATCCTTCGCCTCTTTGAGGCCCAGGCCGGTCAGCTCGCGCACAACCTTGATGACCTTGATCTTCTCGGGGCCGACTTCCTTGAGGATGGCGTCGAACTCGGTCTTCTCTTCCACGGCTTCAGCCACGGCGGGGCCGGCGACGGCAACGGCGGTGGCGGCGGCGGATACGCCGAATTCCTCTTCGAGAGCCTTAACGAGCTCGGAAAGCTCCAATACGGACATGGCCTTGATATCGGCGATCAATTGCTCTTTATTCATGGTACTTCTCCTTTTTGTACTTTCTTTTAATTAGGGTTGCCTACGCGGCCATTACTCCGCAGCGGGGGCTTCGGCGCCGCCCTGTTTCTTTGCGATCTGGTCCAGCACGATGGCGAGACCCGAGATCGGGGACATCATGCTGCCCAGCAGGCGGGCGATGAGGACTTCGCGGGACGGCAGATCCGCAATCGCGTTGATCATCTGCGCGTTCTCGACCTTGTTCTCGACTACGCCGCCCTTGATGGCGCACTTCTTGGTCTTTTTGATGAACTCCTTGAGTATGCGCGCGGGCGCGACGGCATCCTCATACCCGAACGCGAATGCGCTGGGCCCCTTGAGCAGTTCCTTTACGGACGCATCGATGCCGGCGGCTTCGGCGGCGCGCTCTACGATGCCGTTCTTGAGCACGACGTACTCAATGCCGGCCTTGCGCATTTCCACGCGAAGATTGGTTACCTCTTCCACCGTCAGTCCGCGATAGTCGAACATGACCACGGATTTGGCTTTCTGGAACTTTTCCTGTACTTCGGCGACCTTGGCAGCCTTCATTTCGATATTCTGAACGTTTGCCATGGTTTCACCTCCTTCTTCATAAATTACTTCACACGTATTCAGTACCGCGTGCTTTTCTGTTCATCCGGCCCGGCGGGCGCGGGGAACGAAAATGCGATCCTCACGCCAAAAACGCAAGGATCGCATCACAATACATATGTGCGCTCACCTCGGCAGGAAATTAAGCGGCGGACGCCGCGCCTGCTGTCTTTGGCGAAACTCTGATTGCCGGGAAGCAGTATATCACGCTTCCCGCCGCGCTGTCAACTGTTTAGCTGAAACGCAGGGGATTGAACTTGATGCCCGGGCCCATCGTGGAGGAAAGCACCACGCTCTTGAGGTAAGTACCCTTGGAGGTGGCGGGCTTCGCCTTTATGATGGCTTCCATGAGGGTGGTCAGGTTCTCTTCGAGCTTCTCGGCGCCGAAGGAGACCTTGCCCACGGGGCAGTGCACGATGTTGGTCTTATCCAGACGATATTCGACTTTACCGGCTTTGATATCCTTGACCGCCTTGGCGACGTCCATGGTGACGGTGCCGCTCTTGGGGTTGGGCATGAGGCCCTTGGGGCCCAGCACGCGGCCGATGCGGCCGACGAGACCCATCATATCCGGCGTGGCGACGCAAACGTCAAAGCCGAACCAGTTCTCGGTCTGTATCTTTTTCACGAGATCCTCGTCGCCCACGAAATCCGCGCCGGCTTCCTGTGCTTCGCGCGCTTTGTCGGCCTTGGCGAACACCAATACGCGGACGGTTTTGCCCGTGCCGTGCGGCAGAACCACCGCGCCGCGAACCTGCTGATCCGCGTGGCGGGAGTCGACGCCCAGGCGGACGTGCACTTCGACGGATTCGTCGAATTTGGCTTTCGCGGTCTGCAGGACCAGATCAAGGCCTTCGCGAGGGTCATACTGACGGGTGGTGTCGATGAGCTTTTTGCTCTCTACATACTTCTTGCCGTGTTTCATTGCGCCGCCCCCCTTACTCTGCCACCACGACGCCCATGCTGCGCGCCGTGCCGGCTACCATGCTCATTGCCGCTTCCACGCTCGCCGCGTTGAGATCCGGCATTTTCAGTTCGGCGATTTCCCTGACCTGCGCCTTGGTGATGGTGCCGACCTTGGTCTTGTTGGGAACGCCGGAACCGCTTTCCAAACCGATAGCCTTCTTAATGAGGACTGCGGCCGGAGGCGTCTTGGTAATGAAGGTGAAGGAACGGTCCGCATACACCGTGATGACCACGGGGATGACCAGACCCGCCTGTTTGGCGGTACGCTCGTTGAACTCCTTGCAGAAGCCCATGATGTTGACGCCGTGCTGACCGAGCGCGGGGCCGACCGGCGGCGCCGGCGTGGCTTTGCCGGCATTGATCTGAAGCTTCACATAGCCTGTGATCTTCTTTGCCATTGCTGTTTCCTCCTACTGTGTTGTAGTGCGTGGTGAACGGGGTGCCTCCCCCTCCCACTTTTATAATTAATAATGAACAGTGCATAATGAATAATTGTTGATGAAAACCCCTGCGGGTTTTCCCCTATGCAGTTATAAAATATCGCTGTTCATCACCAATTCCAACCGCGAATAATGCCGGGAGAAACCTCCCCTACATTCAGAGAAACCCCGCGGGGGTTTCCTCCTGAATTGTTCATTATTCATTGTTAATTGTTCATTGCTGCAGCCAAAGGCTACAGCTTTTGAACCTGAACAAAATCCAGCTCCACGGGCGTGTCGCGCCCGAACATGGAAACCACGAGCTTGATCTTCTGCCGCTCGGCGTCGAGCGTCTCTACGCGGCCGATGAATTTCTCGAGGGGCCCGGATACCACACGCACGTTTTCGCCCACCTCGATGTTGAGCACGATGGGGATGCGCTCCACGCCCATGGCGGTGACTTCCTCGTCCGTGAGCGGTATGGGCTTGCTTCCCGGCCCTACGAAGCCCGTGACGCCGCGCGTGTTGCGTACGACATACCACGTTTTATCGTTCATGATCATTTTGACCATGACGTAACCCGGGTACACCTTGCGCAGCGTTGTCTTCTTCTTGCCGTTCTTGCCGACCTCAATGGTTTCCTCCGTGGGATATTTGACCTCCAGAATCTGCTCCTGCAGGCCCATGTTCTCCACGGATTTTTCAAGGTCTTCCTTTACTTTGTTCTCGTAGCCGGAATAGGTATGCACCACATACCATTTGGCTTCATCCATATACTCCGGCCTCCTTTCTTAAAAGAGCACACGCGGAAGAATACGCCTTAAATCGCGATGGGCTTTACGCGCCGATTTTCGCGATGAGCGAAACGCCCTGTGTAAATATCAGGTCGAGTATGCCGATCAGTATTGCCATACCGACCAGGAACGCGAACACGGCGCCGGTGCGGGATATAAGTTCTTTGCCGGTCGGCCAGATCAGCTTTTTGACTTCCCCGGCGACTTCCTTGACGTACTGGAACAGCCGGAACGTCTTTTTAGCCTTCGCGGGCTTCTTGTCGGCTTTCTTTTCCGCCGGCTTTTTATCGTCGGCTTTTTTCTCGATGTTTGCCATGGATAGTATCCCCCATCGCTGTTATTTTAATCCAATGTATAGCAGGCACAGTTCCCAATGTACAGGTAATGGGCGTGTCCTACCCGGCGGGATTCGTCTTACTTGGCTTCCCTGTGTACGGTGTGCTTGCGGCAGAAGCGGCAGTATTTGTTGAACTCCAGCCTGTCGGGGTCGTTCTTCTTGTTCTTAAAGGTGTTGTAATTCCTTTGCTTGCACTCGGTGCAGGCCAATGTGATCTTCACGCGCATACATTACCTCCTGGATATTAAACGGCCCGCGCCGTTCTTCTGTGAATTCGGGTCATCAAAACAAAGCCCCCTCCGGGGTGACCTGTTCCAATCTATCACACATGTTCTGTCGTGTCAATGTCTATTTGCCCCAATTTCGGGGGATTTTTTAAGGGGCGAGAAATGCGTTTTGCATTTATGCACGCGTCTGCTATACTTACTATTACACCCGACATACAGTTTAACATAAGCGGGGCAGGGAGGAAAGACATGGGCAGGATGCGACTTTGCAGCGAGGCCGCCGGCACGGCGGTGGAGGGCTTTTGCCTTATCAAGAGCGTACAGGTAAAAACCAACATCAAGGGCAGCGCATACCTGGATCTGATACTTGCCGACAGCGAGGGCGAAATGGACGCCAAGCTGTGGGATTACAGCGTCGCGCAGCACGGCGTATTCGAGGCGGACCAGGTCGTGCATATCCGGGGCAGCATCAATATCTGGAAGGACGCCGAGCAGCTCAAGGTGGACCGCATGCGCGTCGCCGCGGACGACGACAATGTCGATATGTCCCGTTTGATTCCCTGCGCGCCGTTTGACCCGGAATGGATGTACACGGAGCTTTACGATACGGCGCAGACATTTTCGGACGAGGATCTTCGCCGCCTGGTGCAGTACCTGCTGCGCTCCAATAAGGAAACGCTGCTCATAGCGCCCGCCGCCGTCAAGCTGCACCACGCCACGCGCGGGGGCCTTCTGCACCATACGCTCAACATACTGCGCGCCGCCAAAGCGCTTTGCCCACTTTACCCGGCGATAGACGCGGAGCTCGTATACGCGGGCGCTATCCTCCACGACATCGCAAAGCTGGTGGAAATGGATATGGGCAAGCTGGGCCTTGCATCCGGCTATACCCCCGCGGGGCAGCTTGTAGGCCACATCAGCATGGGCGTGAACATGGTGGGCGCGGCCTGTGAGCTGCTGGACATCCCCAATCCGCTCTGCCTGCTCATGCAGCACATGATACTTTCACACCATAGCGTACCGGAATACGGCAGCCCCCGGCCGCCCATGTTCCCGGAAGCGGAAATGCTCGCCGAGCTCGACATGCTGGATTCCCGCCTGTACGAGATGTTCGACGCGCTCGCCGGCGTGCCCCAGGGCGGTTTTTCCGAGCGCGTGTGGGCGCTCGATAACCGGCAGATCTATCAGCACGGGCACGGGTTTTTGGAACCTAATAAAGAATAAGCGATTGAAAAGCACCCCGCGCCTATTTTTAAGGGCGCGGGGTTTTGTATTGCCCCCGGTTCAGGTTTTTCTTCGTTATTGACCGTCTGCCGTCTGCGCCGCAGTTTTCTTATAATCGCGGCTGAACAGCAACAGCATGCCGCAAAGGAGCACAGCCCCCGCCCAAAACAATGTGGTCTCTTTCCAGCCGCCATGGTCGGACAGCATGCCGAGCAGAGGCCCGGAAAGGCTGGCTCCAATGTAGGAGGCACAGTTTACAAAGCCCGCAGTGGTAGAGACGCGGCCTTCCCTGTAAAAATTAAGCGGCATCAGCGATATGAGCACCGTACCCAGGCCCGTAATGAACGTGGAAACAAGGCTGTAAAAAAGGATGGTCAATATAAGGCTTTCAGAGCTGAAATACAGCGCCGCCGCGGATACCGCGCTAAGGGTGCAAAACAGCAAAAGCGTATTCCTTTCGCGATACCGGAACAACCGGTTGACGACGCCCGCGAGCAGCACGCCGCAGAGATTCAGCGCTGGTACGAAGGACAGCAGGTTGAGCGCGCCGGAAAAATCGATATGCTGCGCTTCGGAAAGAAACGTCGGCCCCCATGTGTTCATGCCCTCCTTGATCAGGCCCTGTACCACGCAAACGAGGGCAATGAGCAGCAAACCGTTCCGCCAGAGAAACGCGGCGAATCCCGAAACAGGTCCGGGCGCGCCGCCGCCCCCGTCTTCGCCGCCCCGTTCGTCGCGACCAATCCCTGCGTCCTCCCTGAAATGCCGCAGCATGAACGCCCAGTAAGCCGCCATCACAATTAGCGCCGCACCCGGCAGGAAGAACATGGCGCGCCAGTTTGCAGCCTCTGCCAGCCGCCCTACGGATTGATACGAAACGAGATACCCGGCCACCATCGAAGTGGAGAGCAGTACGGCCATATTGGAACGCTTTTCAGGCGGGGTATACGCGCTGGCCGTCCGTATGATCGGCCCCCACAGCATGGACTGAAAATACCCGTTTAAAAGCCACAGCGTCAGCATAACGCCGAATGAGCGCGCAAGCCCCATACCAATATTGCACAGCCCCGCCGCAGTCAGCCCCAGCGCGACAAAATACCGCGGATTGAATTGATCCCCTATGCGGCCGTTTATGAGCTGCCCCGCCGCGTACGCCCAGAAAAACGCGCCCGAGAGCATGCCGATCGTCGCCTTGTCCCAGCCAAATTCCATCTGCAGCGACGGTATGGCCAGTGAAAGATTGACGCGGCAGAAATAGGCCGACGTGTAGATCAGCCAGCATACAAACAGCGTGGAGGCGCCGCGCTCTTTCAGCTTCCCCATATTGACCTCTGCGTTCGTAACCACATATGCGTCAGGATTTGCTCACACGTGTACTATATCACCTCTGATCATACTTTAAAATCAGAAACTGTAAGAGTTTTGGAACTCACGCAGACCCTGTTTCAGTGTGAAAAGGCCCCGCGCATTGACTGCGCGGGGCCTTCGCTTATAGAACACTCGTTTACGGCGCGGCCGGCTTTTTCTTTGCCATATCTCCGGGTTCCCGCCCTTTATTGAGGCCGAATTGTGCAAAAATCCCCAGCAGCGTGAGCATAAGCACGCCCAAAAGCACGTACCAGGGCATCCCGCTCCCCGGGCTGAGCAGGCTCTCACGCGACATATCCTTCATGACGATGATGGAATACGCCCCCAGGACGGCGAGATAAGCGCCGTTAAAGGAACTGCCCACGATGATATATGGCTTGAGGAATATGCCGGCCAAAATGGCGCCCAACACCGCACCCGCCAGTATGGGCCAGCCGGCGTCAAGCCCGCTCCATGCGGCAAGGAGCAAATTTACCAGCGCCGCGCCCAGTACCGCGCCCGTCAAAACGACGCCCAGGCGATAGAGAAAATACGAAAGAAGCGCAAACAGCAGCCCGATGGCGACGGCGAGCGCCAGAGGCCAGGACGTACCTGCAAAATAGGTCTTTCCCAGGGATTCGCCCAGGTAAGCGCCGCCGATAAAGCCTGCAACCGCAAGCCATATGCGAAACAGGCGGTAGCCGTAGAAGCACATCACAAGCCCCGCGATGATAGCAAGAATACCTGCGACCCAAGTCATACTTATCCCTCCCGCGCGTTCCATTTGCAATCCATCTTAGGGGTTCGGGGGCCTCAACCCCCGTAAGCTTTCAATCCGTAAAAACCGGCGACATGCGCGCCGGTTTTTACACCTAGCACAAATGCCGGCCGCGCCGCAGGCGCAGGCATTTGTGAGAAAACCCGCCGCAGCGGCCTCAACAAAATGCCGTACGGCATTTTGTTGACTATAGCATGAGGCTGCTCGCCATTTCGTCCATGCCGTGCTGCAGTATCATGGACAGGTGGTCCTTTTCCTCAAGGAGCGCCTCGGTAAACGCGGGCTCCTTCCTGAAATCGTCGTTGAGATCGATGATCTGGCTCAGCAGCAGTATGGTATCCCTCTCCAGCTTCTCGGCCAGCGTGAGGCCCTGACGCTTATTCCATACCAGCTTCTCCCCCGCGGCCGCGCGGGCCTCATCCACCGGGGAGGGCTGCCGGAGCAGCATGTTTACAAACGCGAGCTGCCCCTCGGGAAGGTCGTAGCTCTTTCCCTCGTATTTGCCCATCTGCTTTTTGTAGAACGCCTCGTGCTTCCGTTCATCCTTTGCCAGCCGCTCAAAAAGCTTCTTTGCCTTATCGTCGTCCACGGCCGCAGCGACTTCCTCGTAGAACGTGTACCCGTCCGCTTCCTGCTTTGCGAGAATCTCCATTACCTTCACAACGTCAAACGTAGCCATGCTTTTTTTCCTCCTTCGTATTTTGTAAGATAACGGCCCGACGGCCGCATTTTTTCTGAACGGAATGAACATACAATCGATTTACATATATTACATAACACAATCCGGCCGCAATCAAACTCTGTGCGGCAAAAAACCCTTCGGGTCTTTATCTGAGGCATACGCTTTCCCGATTGATCGCAGATACGCAAAAGGGCACGCCGTTTTCTGCGTGCCCTGAAGCCAACCCATGAAATTGTATTTGTCAGCCGATCTGTTCCGCCTGCACCTGCTGATACTTGCGGGGTACGGCGAAGCCGTGCTCGCGGATGAGGCGGTCCAGCGTTTCCATGGCGTACTCCGCCTGCTCGCGCTTGTGGGCGCTGGTCAGGCAGAAGCGCAGTCTGGCCTGCCCCTTGGCCACGGCGGGGTATACGGCAGGCGGCACGAACACGCCCTCCTCCAGCAGCAGGCGGGAAAGCTCGTAGCCCACCGTATCCGCGCCGACCAGTATGGGCGCGACGGCGGTTTCGCCCGCAAGGCAGGTATCGAAACCGTAGCTTTGCGCGATCTCCATAAAATCGCGTATGTTCCGCTGCAGGCTCTGTACGAGGGAATTATCCTCCTGCAGGATACGGATGCCCTCAAGCGTAGCCGCCGCGAGCACGGGCGAGAGCCCCACCGAGAACACGAAGCCCGGCACGTTGTAGCGCAGGAATTCGATAAGCGCCCTTTTGCCCGCGAGATAGCCGCCGCAGGTGCCGAGGCCCTTAGAAAGCGTACCCATCTTGATATCGATATCGCCCGGCGCGAGATGGAAATATTCATCCACGCCGCCGCCGTTCTCGCCGATCACGCAGGAGGAATGCGCCTCGTCCACCATCAGGAAGCAGCCGTATTCCTTCTTGATGCGCACGAACTCGGGGATGGGCGCGATATCGCCGTCCATGGAATACACGCCTTCCACCACGATGAGCACCTTTTCATAGGAATCGCGGTTGGCGCGCAGTATGCTCTCAAGCGCCGCGAAATCGTTGTGCGGGAAGCCCTTGGTATCCGCCGGGGAAAGCTGGCAGCCCTGCATGATGGAGTTGTGAGAGAGCGCGTCGTAGAGTATCAGATCCCGCTCGTTGCAGAAGTTGCCCACGAACGTGACGTTGGTGCTGTGGCCGCCCACCAGCACGAGCGCGGCTTCGGTATGCTTCCAGTCGGCGATGGCCTGCTCCAGCTCTTTATGCAGCGTTTTTTCGCCGGCCAGCAGCCGGCTGCCGCTCGCCGAGGTGCCGTATTTTTCCGCGGCTTCCTGCGCGGCCTTCACCGTGCGCGGGTTTCCCGAAAGGCAGACGTAATTGTACGAGCCGTAGTTGATGACCTCGCGGCCGTTTATGAGGGAAGTATCCCGAAGAGGCGAGTCGTGCGCTACAAAATAGGGATTATAATCGCCCGCCTCCTTGAGGCGCGCCACCAGCGCCTCGTATTCGCGGGATTCCTCGAACGACGTGATCCTGCGCCTGTTCGACTTGCCGCCGCCCTTGAGCTTCTGCATAAGCAGCAGCGCCGCGTCCTCCGCACAGGTGCAGCTCGTGTACTCGTCGTCCATGATGATGACGTCGAAGTTTTCCTCTATCTTGGTGAACACGCCCAGCGACGCGAGGCTGTCCCCGCCCAGATCGTATACGAAATGCGCGCGGTCGGTGATATCCTCCACGTTCAGGCACAGTTCTTCCGCGAAAAATTCTTTGATCTTTTTCAATATGGCGACGTAATCGTCGCTTTTTTCCACCTGCGGCGTCTCCACCACGATGCTGCCGCATACGCGGCGCTTGGCGAGATCCACTTCTATTGCATCAAAGCGGCCGGAACCGAGATCCTCCTTCACGCGCACGCGCTTGACCTTCATGCTGGCCGTCAGCGGTAACGCCGAAAGGGAAAAGAAGCAGCGGCGCACGCGCTTGTATATGGGAAGCTGCGCGTTGCGCTGCGCGAGCGCGGCGATGAGCGCCTCCATCCGCGCGCGGTCGCGCTCTATGTTTTCGGCGTATACGATGAGCGTGATATCCTCGTACGGGCCGCCGAAATCCATGCCGAACGCGCAGAGCTGCTGCACTTCGTCGATGTTGGCGAACGCGTCCTCCAGCTCGTCGGGGTATACGTTCTCGCCGCTCTCATTGATGATGACGTCCTTGACGCGGCCTTCTATCCAGAGCTTGCCGCCTTCGAGCCGCGCGATGTCGCCGGTGGCGAAATAGCCTTCCTCGTCCAGCTCCGGCGGAACAAATTCGCCTTCCACCATGCGGCCTATGTGCATGGCGGCGGATTTGATGAACAGCTCGCCGACCGTGGATTTATCGCCCTCGCGCGGTTTCACCTTGCACTTGACGCCCTGCATGGGCCTGCCCACGCAGCCGCTGAGCTGATCGTCGATGCTGTCGAGCATCTGCACCGAGGTGATGCCCACTTCCGTCATGCCGAAGCCGTTGACGAACGGATAGCCTATGCCGTTGAGTATGCGCAGCGTTTCGGGCAGTATGCGGCCGCCGCCGCTGACCGCGCAGCACATGTGCGTGCCCAGGAGATTCCTGCGGATGCCGTGGGTCAGGTTGGCGTAATACTTCCTGCCCGCCTTGGGGAACACGCGCTGGCGCTTGAGCGAACCGTCGACCAGCTTCAAGAGCCTGCGCTCCTTATCCTCGCCCTTCTGCCGCGCGGCGCGCTGCAGCTTCTGCGCCACGGCGTTCCAGAACAGCGGTACGTTGAACAGATGCGTGACATGGTGCGTACGGCATGCTTCCTGCACGGATTTGCTGGTGCGGTCCTTCGGATACACCACGGTTTTGCCGAATACCGGGTAGGCCAGCACGGCGGTGAGGAAGCCGAATATGTGGTGGAACGGTAAAAACGCCAGCACGCGG